>JBEVOS010000266.1:0-25064 GCA_040507435.1 Caulobacterales bacterium
ATCTTGAAAAGCAGCTAAGCCAAGTGCTCGCAATCGGCGGCCTCAAGGGCGTGATGGGCATGCTGCCTGGCGTCCAAAAACTCAAAGGCCAGATTAACGAGGCAAACCTCGAAGATAAGCAAATTCATCGTCAGATTGCAGTGATCCGCTCGATGACGAAAGCTGAACGCAAAAAGCCTGATCTGCTCAATGGCTCACGCCGCAAGCGCATCGCAAAAGGCGCCGGCGTGGAAGTCGCCGAGGTCAACAAGCTCATCAAGATGCATCGCACCATGGCCGATATGGCCAAGCAAATGGGCAAAGGAAAAATGCCCGGCATGGGTGGCGGCATGGGCGCCATGATGCCGGGCATGCCTGGCGGCGGACGTATGCCGAATATGGAAGCTCTTAAACAATTAGGCGGCGGGAAAATCGCGCCGCCAAGCGGAGGTCTTCCTGGCCTCCCCGGTCTTGGCGGGGGCGGTTTGCCCGGCCTGCCCGGGCTGCCCGGAAACAAAAAGAACTGATCTTAGAATTTGAAGGAGAAGTAGAGAATGTCCCTAAAAATCCGCCTTTCGCGCGGCGGCGCGAAAAAGAAGCCGTATTACTCGATCGTCGTGGCGAACAGCCGCGATCCGCGCGATGGCCGCTTCATTGAGAAGATTGGCGCGTACAATCCGATGCTGAAAAGCGATGATCCGCAACGCGTGGTTCTGAAGACCGAGCGCGTTACCGAATGGCTCGCAAAGGGCGCTCAGCCGACCGATCGCGTCGCGCGTTTCCTCGACGCTGCTGGCCTCAAAAAGCGCGACGCGCGCACCAATCCGAATAAGGCAAAGCCTGGCAAGAAAATGCAGGAACGCGCCGATGCTGAAGCCGCCGCTGCAGCATCTGCTGCGGAAGCGCCTGCTGAGTAAGTTCGTCCTCGTCGGCGTCATTGACGGCGCCTTCGGCGTTCATGGCGAAGCGCGCGTGCGCGCTTTCACATCTGCGCCGGAAAACCTGTTCGCCTACGGCCCTCTGCTTGACGCGGAGGGCCGCGTGGTTTTGACACCCCGAAAATGGCGCGCCATCTCCGATGGAATCGCGGTGACGGCGCCGGAAATCAAAAGCCGCGAACACGCGATGGAAATGCGCGGGACGCGGCTTTACGCATCGCGCGATCAATTTCCCCCCGCCGATGATGAAGATGAGTTCTACGTGGTCGATCTGATAGGCTGCGCAGTGGAAGACGTATCAGGCGAAGCGCGCGGCGAAGTCATAGCGGTGCATGATTTTGGCGCTGGCGACATTCTCGAGATCAAACCAAGCGAAGGGCATCCGTTTTTCGTCGAGTTTTCACATGATGCCGTGCCACACGTGCGGCTCAGCGAACGCCGCCTTGTGATCGATCCGCCGCCTGAATTTGAAACCGGCGAAGAAGCGGAAAACGAAGAATGACCTTCGCCGCTTCGATCATCACGCTCTTTCCCGAAGCCTTTCCCGGCACGCTCGGCATTTCGCTGATCGGCAAGGCGCTCAAAGAAAGCGTCTGGTCCCTTGAAACAGTCCAACTCCGCGATTTCGGCATCGGCCCGCACAAGAACGTCGATGACACCCCCGCCGGCGGCGGCGCTGGCATGGTTCTGCGGGCGGATGTGGCGGCAGCCGCACTCGATGCAGCGCAAGGCCCTGCGGATCGCCCGATCATCTACCTCTCGCCGCGCGGCGCGCCGCTCACGCAGGAAATGGCCAAGACCTGGGCTAAGGGCCCCGGCCTCGTGCTCTTCTGCGGCCGCTTCGAAGGCCTCGATGAGCGCGTCATAGAAGCGCGCAGCATGCAGGAGGTGTGCGTGGGGGAGGCCGTGCTGGCAGGCGGAGAAGCCGCCGCGCTTGTCCTGCTGGAAGCCGTGATACGGCTCCTTCCAGGCGTTTTGGGCAATGAAGCCTCCCTTTCCGAGGAAAGCTTCGAAAACGGGCTCCTGGAGCACCCCCAATACACTCGCCCGCGGGACTTCGAAGGCCGCCCGATCCCAGACGTGCTGATGAACGGGGACCACGCCAAGATCGCAGCCTGGCGGCGAGCGGAACGCGAACGGCTCACAGTCGAGCGCCGCCCAGATTTAGCAGGCGGCCTGTTCCACGGAAAACCGCAACCCAAAGGCTCGACATAAGAGGAGCTTTCCCCTATACGCCCCTCCTTTCCGCGTTCCCTCTTAAGGAAGCGCCGGCCCAAGCCGCGCGCTCAAGTGCAGTGATGAACCTTCTTCAGACGCTCGAAAAAGAAGAAATTGGCCGCCTCTCCGAAGGCAAGACCATCCCGGAATTCGGCCCCGGCGACACGCTGCGCGTGAACGTGAAGATCAAGGAAGGTGAGCGCGAGCGCGTTCAGGCTTATGAAGGCGTCTGCATCGCCCGCTCAGGCGGCGGCGCGAACGAGAACTTCACCGTTCGGAAGATCAGCTTCGGCGAAGGCGTCGAGCGCGTGTTTCCGCTTTATTCGCCATCGGTTGAATCGATCGTCGTCGTGCGCCGCGGCGCCGTTCGCCGCGCGAAGCTGTATTATCTGCGCGATCGTCGCGGCAAATCGGCCCGCATCGCCGAACGCGCCCGCGCCCGCAACGCCGACGCTGAATAGACAAACCGGCATCATCGTCATCACGGCGTGAATGAGCCTGCTTGCGGGCTTGACGATGCCTGCGTGCGCGTCCACGTCGAAACCGATGCCGCCAACTTCCGTTGAAATTGTCACGCTTGGCTGCCGCTTGAATGCAGCGGAAAGCGAAGCGATGCGAGCCGCCGCAGAAGGCGCTGCACTCACAGACGCGGTGATCGTCAACACATGCGCCGTCACTGGCGAAGCGGTGCGCCAAGCGCGCCAAACCATTCGCCGCGCGCGCCGCGAGCGTCCTGACGCGCAAATCATCGTCACGGGCTGCGCCGCGCAAATTGATCCTGACGCCTTTGCCGCGATGCCTGAAGTCGACCGCGTCATCGGCAACGCTGAGAAGATGCGCGCCAAAACCTTTGCTCATATGGGCGCTGAACGCGTTCAGGTGTCGGACATCATGCAGGTGCGCGAAACGGCAGCGCATCTTGAAGCCGGCTACTCCGAGCGCACGCGCGCTTATGTGCAGGTTCAAAATGGCTGCGACCATCGCTGCACGTTTTGCGTGATCCCTTATGGACGAGGAAATGCACGCTCCGCCCCTGCGGGAGAAATTGTCGCGCGCATCCGCCAACTCGTCGAAGCGGGCGCGCCTGAAATCGTGCTCACCGGCGTCGATCTCACATCATGGGGCGCGGATCTGCCAAACCAGCCGCCGCTCGGAAATCTCGTCGCGCGCGTCCTAAAGCTTATCCCCGATTTGAAACGTCTGCGGCTTTCTTCACTCGACGCGATCGAGATGGACGATCAGCTCTTTGATCTCATCACCGGCGAAGCGCGCATCGCGCCTCACCTGCATCTCTCGCTGCAACATGGCGCGGACATGATCCTGAAGCGCATGAAGCGGCGCCATGCGCGCGCAGACGCGATTGGGCTATGCGAACGCCTCAAGCGCGCGCGTCCAGAGATCGCACTGGGCGCGGACTTGATCGCCGGCTTTCCGACGGAAACCGAAGAGCATTTCGGCGATCTCGTCTCGCTCGTCGACGAATGTGATCTTTCCTATCTCCACGTCTTTCCGTTTAGTCCGCGCCCAGGAACGCCAGCTGCACGCATGCCGCAACTTGCAAAGCCGCTGATAAAGGAACGCGCCGCACGCCTGCGTACGAAAGGCGCCGAAGCGCTAGCGAAACATCTGAATGCATGGATCGGCAAGGAAGCAGAGGCGCTGGTGGAACGAGAAGGATTTGCCCGCTTGCCAGACTTCACGGGCGTTACGCTCGCCGCTCCCCTCGCATTTCCTGGCCAGGAAGCGCGCATGCGCTTCGCGGATCATGATGGCGCAAGCCTGGTCGGCGTCGCGGCATGAGTGGTTTTTGGGGCTTCGGCAAAAAGAAAGAAACTGCACCGCAAACGCCTGCCGCGCAGGAAGATGAAAAGCGCGGCGTATTTGGCCGCTTGTTCGATGGGTTGTCGAAAAGCTCGAATAAGCTCGTCTCCGGCGTCACCGATGTCTTCACCAAAAAGAAGCTCGATCAAGCCGCGCTGGACGCTCTGGAAGAAGTGTTGATCGCTTCTGACATGGGTCCGCCAGCCGCCGCCAAAATTATCGCGAACCTTGCCGAGGGCCGCTTCGATAAAGAAATTGACGACAATGAATTGCGCGAAGCGTTGGCGCAGGAGATCGCGAAAATCCTGAAGCCGCGTGAAGCGCATCTCGATCTACAGAATGGCGCTAAGCCGCGCATAGTCCTGATGATCGGCGTCAATGGCGCAGGCAAGACAACCACAATCGGAAAGATTTGCAGGCGTTTGTCTGACAGCGGCGCAAAAGTCGTCGTCGGTGCAGGCGATACGTTTCGCGCAGCCGCGATTGAGCAATTGGAGGTCTGGGCTAAGCGATCAGGTGCAGCTTTTGTCTCAAAGCCGCAAGGCGCGGACGCTGCCGGCGTCGCCTATGAAACTGTCGAGAAGGCGGTAAAGGAAAACGCCGATGTCGCACTGATCGATACCGCGGGACGGCTCTCGAACAAAACCGAATTGATGGCAGAACTCGTGAAGATCGTGCGCGTCATGCGCAAACTCGACGACGACGCACCGCACGAAACGCTACTGGTCCTCGACGCGACGGTCGGTCAAAACGCGCTCACGCAACTCGAAAGCTTCCGTTCCGCCGCCGACATTACCGGCCTCGTGATGACGAAACTCGACGGCACCGCGAAAGGCGGCGTGCTCGTTGCGATAGCGGAGCGGCACGCTTTGCCGATCCACTTCATTGGCGTCGGCGAAAGCGCTGAAGATTTGCAGCCGTTCGACGCGGTCGCGTTTTCGCGCGCCCTAGTGGGGCTTAAATGATGGGCCTCAACTAATGCCAGCGGACCTCAAAGGCTTGGCCGCTTTGCCATGCCTTGGGCCCGCTTCTGCACGCATGTTGATTGAAGCCGGCATCGAAACACCTACGCAGCTTAAGAAGCTGGGCGCAGCCAACGCCTATCGCAAACTACGCTTTGCTTTCGGTAAGAAAGCGGGTGCGCCTTACATTTACGCGCTCGACAATGCGATCCGCGGCATTTCTTGGCGTAGTTTCACCGAAGAACGCATGAACGAATTGAAGCCGCTGGCGTTGCAGATTCAGGTTGAACTTGAAGGCGCTTCGCCAACACCGACACCGCGCGCGAAAAAGAAAGGATGACCGGCAATGCCCAGCCTCTCCGTATTCAACAATATTTCGCTCGACGGCTATTTCACCGACGCTTCGAACGACATGTCCTGGGCGCATGAGGGTAGCGACGACGCCGAATTCCAGGCCTTCACAAACGGCAATGCACAAAGCGATGGCGTCTTGGTCTTTGGTCGCATCACCTACGATATGATGGCGAGTTGGTGGCCCACTCCGCAGGCGGCGGAAGCCATGCCCCTCGTTGCCCAGCGGATGAACGACGCGGGCAAAATCGTGTTCTCACGTTCAATGGAAAAACCCGCTTGGCAAAAAACGACGCTCATCAGCGCAGATCCGGCCGCCGCCATGGCCAAGCTCAAATCCGGCGATGGCAAAGACATGGTGATGATGGGCAGCGGTGAGGTTGTCGCACTGATGACTGAGGCTGGCCTCATCGACGAATTCCAATTCGTCGTCTGCCCCTGCGTGCTCGGCGCGGGCCGCAGCATGTTCGACGGCGTCAGCGCCCGTCCGCGCCTCACGCTTCAGGAAACCCGCACGTTCAAAAACGGCAAAGTGTTCCTGAGTTACCGTAAGAGCGCCTGACTTGGCCTTCCCGGCGCCATCGATCGAGATTAAAGAGCGGATATGAGCGCAGCAAAAAAAGCCGCCAAGGGCGGAAGCCAGCTTCTCGTCGACCTGGGTCCCATCCTTGTTTTCGTCATCACATACAACGTGTTGAACCGGACACGGCCAGATGACGCCATCTTCATCGCCACCGGCGTTTTCATCGCGGCTACGCTTGCGGCGATTGCTTATTCGTGGTGGCGCAACAAATTCGTTCCCCCGGTTCTGATTGTCACCGGCGTGCTTGTGACAGCCTTCGGCGGGCTCACGATCGCGCTGCACAACGATTCATTCATGAAGATTAAGCCCACTGTCGTATATCTGTTTTATTCAACAGCTATCTTCGGCTCGATGCTGGTGGGGCAGAATATTTGGAAGCTGTTGTTCGGCCACGCGTTCTCGTTGCCCGACAAAGTCTGGCAGACCCTAGCGGTGCGCTGGGGACTTTTCTTCGTCTTCATGGCGGGCCTCAACGAATTTATTTGGCGCACGCAATCGACCGATTTCTGGGTCAATTCGCGCTTCTTCCTCGTCTTCCCGCTGATCTTCGGTTTCGCGATGCTCAATGCGCCGCTGATGATGAAGCACATGAAAGACGAGGACGAAAACTCCGCCGCGCAATCCGGCTGAGCTTATCGCGCAGGATTGTTGAACGGCGTTTGCGCGCCCGCCTCAAACGCACGGAAGTGATCGAGCGCCCATTTCACACTTGGAAAAGCCAGTTCGCCCCACGGGATGTCGTCCCAAGCGAACAGCCGCACCTCCAAACTTTCGGGCCCCGCCGCAAAGTCAGGACGGTCAAGGCGCGCTCTGAACATGAGCTGCACCTGCGAAATGTGCGGTACGGAATAGACCGCGAGCAGCCCTTCAATCTTGATGTCAGCGCACGCTTCTTCAAGCGCCTCTCGAGCAGCGCCCTCTTCGACCGTCTCACCTTCTTCCATGAAACCAGCAGGCAGTGTCCAAAAGCCTTTGCGCGGATTGATTGCCCGGCGGCACATCAAAACGCGCCCCTCGTAGAGCACGACCGAGCCCACAACGATCTTCGGATTGACGTATTGAATAAACCCGCAGGTCTGACACACGAGCCGATCACGGTCCTCGCCGTCAGGCTTTTGCAGTTCAAACCGGTTTTCGCCGTTCATTCGCCTATAAGACAGCGCTGCATGCGCAACGTCCAGCAGGTGCGGAGGCGAAAAGGCTTTTATGATTGGGCGAACGCCCGAAACAGAATGGGGCGAGGCCGTGGGCGAGCATTCTGAAAGCTACGCGCTGAGCCGCTCCACGAGCCATTTGCTGCATCGCGCGCAACAAGTGGCGGCGGATCGTTTTGCTGCGCGTGCCCGGAAGAGTCAGATCAGCCTGCGTCAGTTCTTGGTTCTTGTCGCGATTGGCGAGCAACCAGGCGCAAGTCAAAGCGAACTCGTAAAGATGACGAGTGTTGATCGCTCGACCCTCGCTGACATGCTGAAACGACTGGCGTCGCTTGGTTTAGTTGAGAAAACGGCATCTGAAGACGACAAGCGCGCCAACACGGTGATCCTCACGGATGCCGGTCAAGCCGCGATCGAAAGCGCTGCTGATGACGCCCGCAAAGCTGACGACGCTATCCTCGACATACTGCCAAAAACGAAAGCCAAAACTTTTAAAGCGACGCTCCAGCGTATCGCAAAGGCGATCGACGAGGCGATAGAGAAAGCCGAAAAGGCCGAACGGAAACGTCGCAAAGCGGAAGCAAAAAAAGCCAAACGCACCGCGGAAAAAGCAGCCAAGGCGGCCGCGAAAGCAGACAAACAGCCGTCAGTCTCTTAGCGCGGGCAATATATCGTTACGCAACGCGTCTTCGGTAAGCGGGCCGCGATGCACCGCACGAATGCGCCCATCCGCCCCGACCACATAAGTTTCGGGAACGCCGGTCACGCCGATATCCAATCCGAAACGCCCTTCTGGATCGAGCGCGCGCATCTCAAACGGATCGCCCAATTGCGAAAGAAACTGCGCGGCCGCTTCCGGCGTATCTTTGTAAGCGACGCCGAGAATCGGAGCGCCTTCAGCTTTCGCCAGCATAAGTACCGGATGCTCGACGCGGCACGGCGCGCACCAGGATGCGAAAAGATTGATGATGTAGGCCCGTCCCTCAAACGACGCCGGTGTAACCGGGTTACCGTTAAAACCGTTGAGACTATAAACGGGCGCAGCGCGCCCTGTTTGCGCTTCGAAATGAGCTGCCCGTTCCTCACCGGTCATCACGTAAATCGCGACGCCGAAGAACAATACGAGTGCGATCAGCGGCGCGAAGACCGCAACACGCTTCACTGCTCATCCTCACGCCGCGCCGCTTGAGATGCGCGCATGAGGCGGACCAGAGCGAAAATCGCGAGCACGATAAACGTTGCTGCCGTCACCGCATAAGCTGGCGCGACAAAAGCCCAATGGGGATCAGAAAAACTCATGTGCCGCGCGCCCGTTTGCGCGCCGCAGCCGTTGCGCGGCGGCGGTAGATTTCAGCACGCATGCCAGCCAACAAAAGCACGGCGAACGCCGCCGCATATGCGCCCGCCATCGTGAACAACGGCGCCATCATTGAGGGATGAATCGACGAACCGCCCTCGCGTATAATGCTGGACGGCTGATGCAGCGTTGACCACCACTCAACGGAGAAATGCACGACAGGCAAATTGATGGCCCCGGCGAGCGCGAGAATAGCCCCAAGGCGGCTTGCCTTGTCCTCATCATCGAGCGCAGCGCGCAGCGCGATGTAGCCAAGAAATGTCAGAAAGAGGACCAGCATCGAGGTGAGACGCGCATCCCACTCCCACCACGTGCCCCATGTCGGCCGCCCCCAAAGCGATCCTGTAACGAGGCAAAGCCCAGCATACGCAGCGCCGATTGGCGCCGCCGCACGCGCAGCAACATCTGCAAGTGTGTGCCGCCAAACGAGAAACACGAAACTGGCAAGTGCGAGCATCGCGTAAATCGCCATCGACCACCACGCGGCGGGCACATGCACGTACATGATCCGCACGCTTTCGCCTTGCTGGTAATCAGCCGGCGAAAACCAAAGCCCGAGTGAAACGCCAATCGCAAACAGCACGACCGCCAGCGCAGCAAACGCCGGCATCAGCCACGCGCTGATCGCCATGAACTTCTGAGGATTGGCGAAAGAAGAAATCATGCGGTTATCTCTTGCGGCGATTGGCTAAGCGCTGCCTCCCGCGAACGCAATGTGGTCATTCCGCCTGCAGCCGAAGCGCCGCAGCCGCCAAAATCGGCCCCACCGAAACCGCGCCAAGCGCACATCCAGTCAGCAGCAGAAACGGCGCGCCGAAATGCCCGGTCGCCGCAGCCCCGAACACGACAGGCGGCGCGAAAAATGGCAACACGATCAGCGCAATCAGCACCCCCGCACGCTTAACGCTCGCTGTGACCGCAGCCGCGACAAGGCCAGCGCCGATAAACGCCGCCATGCCGAGCGCAAGGCCCGCCACCACGGCCGGGATTCCTTCAATAGGCGTTTGCAACGCAATGGCGACCGGCGCCCCCGCCAGCGCCAGCGGCAGCCCCACGGCGACCCAAAGCGCGGCTCCTTTCGCCGCAACGATAAGTTCTACGGACTCGTCCGCCAGAAAGAGCTGATCAAGCGATCCGTCTTCCAGGTCGGCTTGAAAAAGCCGCTCCAACGTCATCAGCGCCGCCAAGGCCGCAGCGACCCAAACAAGCGGCGGCCCGGCAGCCTCTAAAAGCGCACGATCCGTGCCCATGGCGAGCGGCAAGAGCACGGCAGCGCCCAGAAAAAATCCCACAGGCGCCGCAGGTCCCGCTTTCCACGCCAGCGCCAGCTCGCGCCCGAAAATGACGCTTAAGGGGCTCACAATGTCACCGTCATCGTCGCCTCTTCGGTGAGACGCTCGTGCAACCCCGCGATCACCAAGCCGCCACGCGCTCGATGTTCTGCGATGAGCGCATCGAGCAAATCTTTTCCCTGTGTGTCGAGACCAGCCGCCGGCTCGTCCAAAAGCCACACCGGCCGAGGCGCTGTAACAAGGCGGGTGAGCGCAAGCCTTCGCGATTGCCCTTGGCTCAAAATACGCGCTGGCAAATCCGCGATCCGGGCAAGGCCAACCCGGTCAAGCGCTGCGCCCGCATCTGCGCCCTCGCCTAGCAGCGACGCCCAATACCGTGCGTGCGCTTCAACGTTCAGAGCGGCTTTTAGTCCGTCGCGATGCCCAAGCAAATGCAGCGCAAGCTGAGCATCTTCAACGCCCTCGAACGTAATCGCGCCGGTAGTCAACTTGAGGAAACCGGCGATTGCGCGAAGCAAGCTGGTCTTGCCCGCGCCGTTCGGCCCACGAAGCTCGACGAAATCACCCCCCGCCGCCGAAAAGCTCAGCCGCTCGAACAACACGTGCCCGCCCCGCTCAAGCGTCACCGCCTCAACGCTCAAGCGCACAGGCGCAAAATGTTCGGCTTCCTTGTCCACGCCGAGATTTAGTCCCACAGCCGCCGCGATTGGCGAGGTTTCTATCAGGACGCGAGCGTTGGCCAATAAGTGCTAAGGTCGCGCAAACGCGGGGAGATTTTGATGCGCGCAGGAATGATCGCGGTCGCGCTTTTGCTGGTCGCCTGCGGCGACCAAAATATGAGCGCGCCAACAGGCGTCGCAGCCCCGCCTGCGCCAATGGATGCGCCACAAATGGAAGCGGCGCGTGGCGGCGCTGCCGGTGAGGGCTATGCCGTGGACGCCGCAGCCGAAGAGCGGCAAAGCGCACAACAACCGAGCCCAAGCGAACCGGGCGACCCAGTCACCTACCTCGCCTATTCTTACGCTATCGGCATGGAATTGCCGGGCGACCGCCTGATCGGCGTGATGAGCGCGCACGAAAAAGCATGCCGCGATGCGGGCCCCAGGCGTTGCCAATTGGTTGGCTCCGCGCGCAGCGGCGATCCACAATCCTACCTTTCAGGCAATATCTCTTTGCGCGGCGAGCCAACTTGGCTGCGCGGCTTCATGAACAGCCTGGAAGGCCAGGCGCGCGACGCTGGCGGTGACGTCAAATCGCAATCGACCAGCACAGAAGATCTAACCCGCGCGATCATCGACACGGAAGCCACGCTCCGCGCCAAGACGGCGCTGCGCGAACGCTTGCAGGAATTACTGCGCAGCCGGCCGGGCAAACTATCCGACCTTCTCGAAGTCGAGCGTGAACTCGCCCGCGTTCAAGGCGAAATCGATTCCACGACCAGCAATCTCGCTGCGATGCGCACGCGCGTAAGTATGAGCGCGCTGTCCCTCACTTACGAAAGCAAAGCTCGCCCGGTTGCGTCAGATACGTTTGAACCCTTGGCTCAAGCGTTCTCGAGTTTTCTGTCCATCGTCGTTCAAGGCTTCGCAGCAATCATTATGATTGTCGCCGGGCTACTGCCATTCGCCATCGTATTCGCGTTACTCGGCTGGTTGGCGCTTTGGATACGCAAAAAGCGCGGCGGGCGATTCATTCAAAGAAAAACGCCAGCTCCAAACACGGAGTCTTAAATCGCTGCGGACTGCGCGCGCTGCTTCTGCACGATTGCAGCGTTGGTCAGCGAGCTATCGAAATCCTTGAATAATTCATATGCCTCCTCAACCTCCATAGTCGGTGGAAAGAGGTCAGGATAACGGTAGAGCCAGAACGAGCGGACATGCTTCAGCACGCCAACGGCTTCGCCAATCGGAATGAATAGCGATGGGGCCTTCAGCAAGAAATCCCGGAACGCATTCGCTTCGCCATTCGCAAGATTTGCGTAAGCGATATCGTATGCCCTTAACGCCTCGTGCGTGCTGTTCGCCGCAACATTGATATGCGTCACGATCCGATCGCGCATCGCCTTGATGGTATCGCGTTCTTCGGTTGTCGCGCGCGCAACCCGCGCGCCCGCGATCGAACGCATGACCTTGCCCAAATCCTCTTTGAGGTCCCCCAGCACCCATTTGTAGTAGAGGAAGCCTTTCCAGGCGAACACGCCCTCGCGATAGTCATCGCCAGTCATGCGCAGCGTTTCACGCAACGGGTCGAGCGCCCGCGCAGTCTCATCCGTCATGAGCTTTTCAGCGAGCTTGCTGGAAAAATCGCGCGCAGCTGGACCGCCGCCAGCAAAAGCCATCTCAACCAGCTTATTGATCTGCGATCCGACGAAAGCCCGCATCCGGGTAATATCGGCGTCCGAAATGTTGAAATAACAACGCGCGCACTGAAAGCCGGACTGAACAAGCCTTTCGCGCAGCAGAAACGGATCGAATGACGGCGCCGCATCAAGAATTTTGAGAATGTCGAGATCGACCTCAAAATCAGAATCGTTCGACCAGCCGCCCATCCAATGCTTGAGCGTGCGTTCGAAATTGATTTGACCGACGAAAAGGCTTTCTCCGCCGAGCCGCAAATCGCTGGATGCAAACGGCAGCACGATCTTGGTCGCGCTCAAGCGCTGACGCGCAAATAAATCCTGATCGCCCGGCCGCAGCGCATGCTTCAGAATAAGCGCCTGATTGAGGCGCTTACTGCGAAACAACGGCTGCTGTTGGTATTCCTCGGTTTGACCAAATTCCTGGTAGACCTGAGAAAGATTAAGCACGCGCGCTGTCGATCCGCTTTCGCGGATGAGCGACAAATCGCGCATTCCGTTCATTTTGGACACTTCGGCAGCCTCTCGCCCGAGAGGGTACCTCACGAACAGTTAACAGAACTACCAAAAGTACGAATTAAGTCTGCGCCTCAAAGCGCTGATCCATTTCTTCAGCCGGCGTTGAATCCGCATTTTTACAAGCGCCGCCGACCGGCTTGGCGGGCACGCCGGCCACCGTGCAGCGCGCAGGAACGGATGTCAGCACAACAGAACCAGCGGCGATGCGCGCCTCTTCCCCGACCTCAATATTTCCGAGCACTTTGGCGCCCGCGCCAATAAGCACGCCGCGCCCAATCTTAGGATGGCGGTCACCGCCTTCTTTCCCAGTGCCGCCAAGCGTCACCGAATGAAGCATGGAAACGTCATCGCCCACGACCGCCGTTTCGCCGATCACGATGCCATGCGCATGGTCCACGAATACGCCCTGGCCAATCTTGGCGGCGGGATGGATATCGACAGAGAAAAGCTCGGAAATCCGGCTCTGTAGATAATATGCGAGCACGTCACGCTCTTGCCGCCATAGCCAATGCGAGATGCGGTAGGCCTGCAGACCGGCAAATCCTTTGAAAAAAAGGAAAGGCTGCAAGTAAGTCCTGCACGCCGGATCGCGCTCACGGACCACCCTCATGTCTCGTTCCGCTGCGCGCGCCATATCCAGGTCTCCCGCATAAGCTTCGCGGAACACTTCGCGCAATTGCAGAGGGCTCATATCTCCACCGCCAAGCTTTTGCGCCAGGTGGTAGGAGAGCGCCTCTTCGACCTTGTCGTGATGCAAGATGGTTGCGTGCAGAAAGGACGCGAGCAGCGGCTCCTCGGCGGCGGCTTGGGCTGCCTCAATCCGCAATTGCGGCCACACGCCGCCGGATGCTTCTAGAATGCGGGGCTTCGCGTCGGGCATGAGCGTTCCTCTACTTAGGCGCCAGCATGGCTTGGGCGAGCGCTTCGGGCAATTCCCCTGTCACAGCCATGTGGTGCGCCCGCAGGATAGCCGCAACGGTCAAACAATCGGTAATGCGCCCGTCAGCCACCCGCGCGAGCACATCGGAAAAATGCGCCGACCGGCGCTGAAGCGCTTCCGTTTCCTCTGGCGCGGCCTCGCCCTGTGTTAACCCTGTCGCGAGAAAAAGGACGCTGACTTCGTCCGTAATGGAGTTCGAAAGGTCCATCCGCAAGATCTCAACAAGATCGGCGGCGCGCAGCCCAGTCTCTTCTGCCAATTCGCGCCCCGCGCAATCGGCGGGGTCTTCGCCCGGCTCCGCCCCGCCTTCCGGCATCTCCCAAGAATAGCGTCCGAGCGGAAAGCGCCATTGCCCAACGAGATGCACTAAGCCGTCAGCCTCGATCGGCAACACACCCACAGCAACGCGCCGAAATCGCACCACGCCGTAATAACCCGGTGCGCCATTGGGTTTTAGAACATCCTGCTCCTCGATGGCGAACCAATCATTCTCGAATGAGCGTTTCGGCGGCGCCAATACGGTCCAAGGATTGTCTTCGCCCGGCCAATCATCTTCCTGCATCGGTTCCTCTTGCAAACGAGTCGCAGATTTCCTTCATAAGCGCATGAGCATCGACGCCGCAAAAATTCCCGCAAGCCCTCTTGAGAATGATGCCGCGACGGCGTGGCGCGAAAGCATCGAGACGCTCGAACTTTTGTCACAGCGCCGCTCGACGAAACTGATGTTTCTTGCCGAACCCGGCCCCACGGCGGACCAGACGAGCGCCCTTCTCCGGTTGGCAGCGCGCGCGCCGGATCACGGCAAGCTCGGCCCTTGGCGTTTCGTCGTCATCGAAGGAGAAGGCCGTACGCGTGCAGGCGAAGCGCTCGCGCGCGTGATCGAAGGCGATGACGCGGTGAACCCAGAGCGCATTAAATTCGAAAAAGAGCGTTTTCTCGCCGCGCCGCTCTGCGTGATGGTCGTGTCGAACGTACAGCCGCACAAGAAAATTCCGGAATGGGAGCAACTCCTATCCTCAGCGGCCGTCTGCTACGGCCTGCTGATCGCCGCGCACGCTATGGGATTTGCGGGAACCTGGCTCACTGAATGGATGACCTACGACGAGCGCGCCCGCGCCGCGCTTGGCCTGCAAAGCCATGAGCGCATCGCTGGCCTTGTCTATATTGGTTCTGGCCCGCAAACAGCGCCCGAACGCGCACGGCCAGACATCGAAAGCCGTGTCACGCGTTTCTAACGTTCGCTTTCATCATCATCGTCAAGGCCGTCATCGTCCTCGACAGCAGGAATGGCGTAGTTTCCCTTCAGCCACCGATTGAGATCTACGTCAGCACAACGCTTCGAGCAAAACGGCTTATATTTCGTATCCTGCGGCTTTCCGCAGATCGCACACGGCCTCTCGCTCATAGGGCCCTCACATCGATGCGTTCGCGTGGCGCGCCAGCCTGCGCCTCAACGGTGAAACGCATCCCGATGCGATTGGTGAGCGCAGCGCGCCAACCTAACTCAGTTTCTTCCAACCAACTGAAAATCTCTGGCGCCACCAGCGCGGCGATCCGGCGGCCCGTCACGGCGCGGCCCTCGCGTTCGATTGCGCGAAGCGCCATCAGCGCAAGAGTTTCAACCGAAAGCCGGCCATCACCATCACGCAAAATTTCATGCAGAGGCGTTTGCATTTGCGCACGCGTCATTTCCAATACGCCAAACCGCGAAATCTGTCCGAACTGAACCTGCCAAGGATCGCCTGCGAACGCGGCTTTCGCGGCGGCCTCAAGCTGTTTGCGGTTTTGATGCTGCCGCATTGACACGAAATCGATCGCGACAATGCCGCCAAGCGCGCGAAGCCGCATTTGTCGCGCGGCTTCCTTCGCCGCTGCGAGATTTAAATCGAGCGTAAAACGCTCCGGATCGCCCGATCCAACCCGTCCGCCTGCATCCACGTCTATCGCAACGAGAGCCGCCGTCGGTTCAATCGTCAACGCGCCGCCGCCCGGAATCGGCGCATGCAACGAAAGCGCGTCCTCGATCGCAGCGTCGATACGCGCGCGCATCGCACTGTCCGCAGGCTTCGCATCGTCAAGGCTTACATCACTCTCATGCCGCTCAAGCAGCTGGCTTGGGCCGCCAGGATAAGGTTCCGGCAACAGCGCGAGCACAGGGCCTTTGCCGCGCGCGCCTTCCCGAGTCACCGAAACCACAACTCCTGCGCCATCCGTCAATGCGCCTTTGCGCGAGAGCGTCTTTTGATCGAGAGGGAGAAAGCCTTGCTCTTCCTTTAGCCCAAGATCGACGAATGCGCCGCGTCGGGGACGATCCACGCGCGTGATACGCCCCGAATAAACTTCGCCCCAACGCGCGCGTTTACCCCGCGCACTCGCGCGCACGACGCGTAATGCGATCACACGTCCGTTCTCAACCAGGGCTTCGCGCGTTTCGCCAATTGCGCCATCGACCAACCGTTCCATCATCATAAGACAGTGATGCCGGCGCTTTGCAGCAAATTTGCTGTTTCATAGAGCGGCAAGCCTACGATCGCCGAATAGGAACCGCCGATCTCGATCACGAATCTGCCCGCCAATCCTTGGATGGCGTAACCGCCAGCTTTTCCGCGCCATTCGCCGCTTTTGATGTATGCGTCGAGTTCGACGGGCGTAAGACGCTTCATGGATACCCGCGCCTCAGCGAGCCGTATCCTGATTTTTCCGTCATGCGCGAGCGCCACAGCGGTAAAAACGCGATGCGCCCGGCCAGACATCAGCGCCCAGCACATGCGCGCCTCCGCTTCAGTTTCCGCCTTCGGTAAAACGCGGCGGCCAACGCCGACAACAGTATCGGCGGCCAGCACTGCGGCGCCATCGCGCATCATCGTTTCAGCCTTTACGCGCGCAAGCCTTAGCGCCAGAGCGCGCGGCGTTTCCCTCGCTTCCGGCGTCTCATCGATATGGGCAGGCGCAATTTCGTCCGGCGCATATCCGATCTGCGCGAGCAAATCGCGGCGGCGCGGGCTTTCGCTCGCGAGAATAAAGCGCGGCGGCGCCATGGCTATGCTTTCTTGAGGCCAAGCCGCCGCGCGATAATCCCATCGACGAGCCGCGCCGGCAAAACACGTGGAAGAAAGGACGAAACCAGCGGATCGCGCACGATCGTGTAGCGCGTCTTCGGCCTCCGCATCGTGAGAATACGCCACACCAGCGCGCCAACATCCTCAGCCGGTAAGCCTCCCCTGCCGAGTTCCAGCATGTAATCGCGCGCTTTGCTGACCATCTCGCGATAAGGCGTTTGCGCAAACCGGGCGACATCGATCTCGCCGTCTGATTTTTCCCAAATCGGCGTTGCGATCGCGCCTGGCCCCACAACGATCACGTCTATTCCGTGCAACATCAGCTCGCGCCGCAACGATTGCGAATAACCTTCGAGCGCGAATTTCGACGCAGAGTAAGGCCCAACCATAGGGCTCGCATTCCGGCCGCCAACGGATGACATCATCACGATCCGCCCAGGTTGTCCGCGCCGCGCAGGATCAGCGCCGAGCATCGGCGCAAACGCACGTGTCACACGATGCACACCAAGCAAATTCACGTTGATCTGATGCGCGATCTCTTCCGTTTCGAGATGCAAAAGTGGTCCAGCCACGGCGATGCCTGCATTGTTGACGAGACCAAACAGCCGCTCGCCGCCAAGTGCAGCCGCTACTTCTTCTCCGCCCGCGCGTACGCCGGCTTCGTCGGTAACATCGAAGATAAGCGGCGTTATGTTAGGGCCAAGTTCTGCCTGTAATCGCTCCGCGTCGGCGCGCTTGCGCACGTTCGCAAACACGCGAGCACCCGCGCGTGCGGCTTTCGCGGCAATGGCGTATCCAATCCCAGTGGAGGCGCCCGTCACGACGACGGAGCGGGACGGCGCGCTCATCTGAAAAAGCTCATCGGCGCGCCCAGACTTACTTGAAGCGGTATGTGATCCGGCCCTTGGTCAGATCATAGGGCGTCATTTCGACGAGCACCTTGTCCCCGTTCATCACGCGGATGCGGTTCTTCCGCATTTTACCAGCGGTGTGCGCCACGATTTCGTGGTCGTTCTCAAGCCGCACGCGGAAGGTCGCGTTCGGCAGAAGCTCCATGACCGTGCCGGCGAATTCCAGCAATTCCTCTTTCGACATCCATAACCCTTTGACGGCCCATCCGGAGGCCGGTGAATTGAACCGCCCAGCGCCCCAACCCACCCTGGATTTGGGGACTCGCTCCTTGGCGCGGGCGCTATATACGCCCCCCTCCGCCCCGCGTCATCCGCTTAACCGATCTCAGGCCTGGGGAACCGCTGGGCGATCTTACGGTCCAGGGCGTCCCGCACGGCGCGATATTCCTCCAGCCTCTGCGCACGAGACCCCTGAATGACCGTTGGGTCGAAGGTCGGCCAATACTCAACCGCGCAAGCCATCGTGCGGGTAAACTCGAGCGCCTGGTGATGGGCCTCAGGCGTCAGCGTGATAATGAGATCGAAACTCGTATCTTCAAGGTCATCGAAGCCTTTTGGGCGGTGTTTCGTAAGATCAACACCCAGCTCATCCATGACCTCTGCGGCGAACGGATCGATCTCACCGGCAGCCCGCACGCCGACGCTGTCCACCCAGATCCGTCGCCCGAAACGCCGCTGCATGAGGCCCGCCGCCATCGGCGACCGGATCGAATTGTGATGGCACGCGAAGAGAACGGCGTGCGGCAGCTCCGCCATCGTCACGATCTCATCTGGAGGGCGCTCACGAGCGTGAAGAGACGGCGCGCTGTATCGAAATCGCTCGTGAACTTGCCCGCGAGCCGCTGCGTCTACAGCTCTGAGCCCTCATTGTGAAGCGCCCGCCGCCCCATATCGATCGCTTCGATCTGTTGGGGCGTGGCGTGACGGATCGCCTCGTAATAGCTGCTGCAAACCATGAAATAGTCTTTGAACAGCTTTCTGAACGGCGAGAGCGACAACACAAAAGCGCGAATGCTCTGCTTGTCGCTATCGCGCGCGACATCGAGCACAAGCCGCCCGTCATGTAGGGAGAGCGTCAGCACGTAAGGCCCTTCGTCCGCGCCATCCACCGCAAACGAATTGCTCTCCTTCAGATCGAAGATCGCAATGCGGCGTTCATGCTCGGCATCGGCGCTCGTGCTCGCAAACGACGTCTCGTCGAGAATGATATCGACGAGATGGTCCGCGCTCATGATTTTGGTTCAAGCCTAAGGCGGACCGATTGCGCGTGCGCCGGTAAGCCCTCGGCATCTGCAATCCGCGCCGCGGCCGGCCCAATCGCACGCACGGCGTTTGCATCGGCAGCGATGAGACTCGTGCGCTTCATAAATGTTTGCGTCGTCACGCCAGAGGAAAACCGCGCACGCCGCCCCACCGGAAGCACATGGCTCGGCCCCGCGACATAATCCCCAAGCGCTTCAGGCGCGTGCGCGCCAAGAAAAATCGCGCCGGCATGCGTAACGAGTTGCGCCAAGGCGTCCGCATTGTCCGCCGCAATTTGCACGTGCTCAGCGGCGCCCTGATTGGCAAGCGCACATGCTTCCTCAAGCGAACGCACGAGAATGATTGCGCCAAACCGCTCCCAAGACGCGCGCGCCGATTGTCCCGCCTGCCCGGCGGCTATCTGCGAATCCACGGCCCGCATCACATCTTCTGCAAACGCGCGATCCGTCGTGAACAGAAGCGATTGCGCGTCCGCGTCATGCTCGGCTTGCGCCAGCAAATCCGCTGCGATCCAACTCGGATCGATCTTGCCATCGCTAATGATAAACACTTCTGACGGACCAGCGATGGAATCGACGCCGACATCGCCGAACACAACTTTTTTCGCTGCCGCAACAAACGCATTGCCCGGGCCAACAACGATATCCGTCGCTTTCAAAGGCGCGGCGCCATAGGCGAGCGCCGCAATCGCTTGCGCCCCACCAATTTTCCAAATTTCATCGACGCCAGCGACCTTCGCCGCCGCAAGGATGGCGGGGTTGTCGAATAGCTTGCCGGGCGGCGTCGCCATCGCAACGCGCTTAACGCCCGCAGCCTTCGCGGGCACAGCATTCATCAGCACCGAAGACGGATAAGCAGCCAATCCGCCTGGCGCATAAAGTCCAGCCGCATCGACGGGCGTCCACCGCCAACCGAGCTTCACACCCTGCGCATCAACATAGCTTCCGTTTTGCGGACGCTCCTTTTCGTGAAAAGAACGGATGCGATCCGCAGCCTCTTCCAGCGCCGCGATCAGATCTTTCGGGCAAGCCTCGTATGCCCGCTGGATCTCGCCGGGCGTGACGCGCATTTCGTCGATCTTGAGCACAAGGCCGTCAAACTTCGCGGTGAGCTCCAACACAGCCTGCATGCCGCCTGCACGCACTTTTTGCGCGATTTCGCGCGCGCCAGATTCCGCCTGATCCAGCCGCTCGCCACGCTCCGCGATGAGGCGTTCATAAGCGGCGTCAAAGCCCGCATCGGAGGAAAGCAAAATCCGCGACATGACTTAGCTTTCCGCCCGCTCGTGGTCAGGCCGTCGCGACGTCGGCCAAACCGGACCGATATCGGCAAGCGTCACATCGAGGCATTCGACGCCGAGCGCGATTTCGCCGCCGCCCGCTAACACAATGCGCGCCGTGCCGCTCGGCGGCTCCGCGTCACCGTCAAACTCAATCGCGAGGATGTCCGCGATCGCGTCGGGCGCATCACGGCGAAGATTTTTGCTCTTCACCTGCAGCACGCTTTCAAACGATAGCGCTGCACGCACGCGCTCGTAAGGGCCCAACGCGCCCGCCTGCTCCCACCGGAAGCGCGACAGTGAAGCGACAAAGCGCCGTGCTTTCGGATCAAACTGAATGTCGCCAACATGCATGAGCGAATCCTGCACCGCCGCAGAAATCACCTGCAGATCGGCAGCTTCGCTCGCCAGCAATTTTAGAAGCTCAGCCATTGAAACGACGTCAGTTGATGCGCGCGACTTTCGCGCCGCAAGCCCTCAGCTTGCCTTCGAGATTCTCGAAGCCGCGATCAAGGTGATACACGCGATTGACGATGGTTTCCCCTTCCGCGGCGAGCCCAGCAATCACAAGACTCACCGAAGCGCGAAGATCCGTCGCCATCACTGGAGCGCCAGCAAGCTTTTCGACACCCGAGACGACTGCTTCCGAACCGCGCACGTCGATTTGCGCGCCCAGCCGCGTCAATTCCGGCGCGTGCATATAGCGGTTCTCGAAAATCGTTTCCCGAAACGTCGATTTGCCGTCGGCAAGCGCCATCAACGCCATAAATTGCGCTTGGAGATCGGTCGCAAATCCTGGAAATGGTTTGGTTTCGACATCTACCGCCCTAAGGCGCGCGCTGTTTCGCTTCACCCGCACGCCGCCGTCAACGGCGTCCACCGTCACGCCCGCCGCTTTCAACGCATCAATGAGCGCGCCTAAATGCTCCGCGCGCGCGCCTTTCAAGAGAACCTCGCCGCCGGTCGCAGCAACCGCGATTGCAAACGTGCCTGCCTCGATCCGATCCGGGACAACAGCATGCGTTGCTCCGCTCAAACTCGTGACGCCCTGGATATGAATGATGTCCGTGCCGGCGCCCTCAACGCGCGCGCCCATCGCGTTCAAGCACTCCGCGAGATCCGTCAATTCCGGCTCTTCTGCGCAGTTTTCGAGAATGGTTTCGCCATGCGCCAAAACCGCGGCGAGCATCGCATGCTCGGTCGCGCCCACAGATTTCGTTGGGAAGTGGATGCGCGCGCCTTTGAGCCCACGCAGCGCAGCAGCCTTCACATACCCCTCATCTATGTGGATGTCCGCGCCCATCTGCTCGAAGGCTTGCAGATGATAATTCACCGGCCGCGCCCCGATCGCGCAGCCGCCCGGCAGCGAGACGGTCGCGTGCCCCACCCGGGCCAGCAGCGGGCCGAGCACATTGAAGGTGGCGCGCATCTTCCGTACCAAATCGTAAGGCGCGATCGTGGATGCGATCTCTGGCGCATGCAGGGTCAGGGCGTGCGCCCCTTCCGCCCAGCCAATATTGACGCCAAGCGTCTTCAAGAGCTCAGCCAGAAAGCGCGTATCGGCGAGGTTTGGGACATTCGTCAGCGTCAGCGGCTCAGCCGTCAGGAGGCTTGCCACCATCAATTTGATCGCTGAGTTTTTTGCGCCGGAAATGGGGATCGTGCCGTTGAGCGGCGCGCCGCCCGTGATCGCAATGCGGTCCATTAAGTCATTCGCCTGAAAGGTGAGCCCCGGCCAAGCAAGGCTTATGGGGCCGCCCTATGGCGCGCGCAAGGCGGGCGGGCCGAACTAGTCCTTGGCGGCCTTCCGGCGCCCCAAATTGCGCTTAAGCGCTGCTGCGCGCCGGGCTTCTTTGAGATCGGACGAAGGCTTTTTCGGCTTTGCCTCTTCCGGCGCGTCTGTTTGCTTCTCGGACATGCCCAAGTCTTGTAGCGTGCGTTGCGGAAACCATCCATGAGCCTCGACGACGCCGAAAGCCATCCTTTCACCCAGACGGCCCGCTTCGGCGAGCTGTTACGGCTCGCTGTCCGGAACGCCGGCCTCTCCATCGTTACGCTGACGCTCTACCGTTTCTGGGCGCGCACCTCGATGCGCCGCCGCATCTGGGCGCGCACTAACCTGATGGGCGATCCCATGGAATATGAGGGTACGGGCTGGGAGCTATTCCGCGGCTTTCTGATTTCGCTGCCAACTTTCTTCCTGCCCGCAATCTTCGTGATTTACCTGGCGCCGCTCGCGTTCGAGCCAGCGATCGCTGGCCTGATGCTGCTCGTCTTCTATGCGTGCGCGATCCCGCTCATCAACGCGGCGCGCTACTGGATGCGGCGCTACCAACTTTCGCGCACGCGCTGGCGCGGCATTCGATTGGGCCTCGACGGATCGGCTTGGGCTTTCGCATGGGCGTCTACCGGCTGGTCGCTTTTGGAGTTCATCACCTTCGGCTGGTACGGCCCAGCCGCCCGCATGCGGCGCGCGCAGATGATGTGGGAGAATACGCGCTTCGGCGATCAACCCTTCTCCTTCGGCAAAAACAATTCCGATCTCGCTGACGGCCTCTACGGAAAATATGCGCTCGGCTGGATCGTCGGACCGATCGTATTCTTTTTGCTGTGCGTAGCCGGCTTTGCGGCGATCGGCTTTGCAAGCGTGTCCGGCGCACTTGGAGAGGTGACGCCTGGCGCGCCGTCTCCGCTGTTCATCGGCTTGGGCGTTGCGGTTTTCGCAATTGCGCTGCTTCTCTCACTACTCCTCTGGCTGCCATACAACGCAGCCGCCATGAACCGCACGGCCGAATTGCTCGAACTCGACGGCGCGCGTTTCAAACTGAAGGTGAAATCGCTGCCCCTGTTGGGCGTCACCCTCGCGAGCGCGCTGGTGTTCATTTTTTCGATCGGCCTGCTCGCCCCGCTCTCAGGCGCAATTTACATGCGCTTCGTGCTGAACCGGCTTGAAATGATTGGGCAACCGCGCTTCGCCGAAATCGCGCAAAATATCAATCCTCGCACAAGTTCCGGCGAAGGCTTGGCCGATGCGTTCGATCTCGATTTTGGCATAGGTCTCGTCTGATGGCGCGCTACTCAGACGGGCAAACCGCACTCTCATATCAAATCGCAATCGCGGCGGCTGCCGATGGCGTTCTCATCGCAACGCCGCATGGAAACGCGCATTGGGGATGGGGCGATATCGAGCGCGTCGACGACGGCGGCGGCGTCATCCTCAAATGCAAGCCCGACACAGGCGAACGCCTGGCTCTTGAAGAAGCGGAGCGCGCCGCGCTGGAGGCTCACGCGCCCGAACTATTCAGCGCGAAGGGCGTCCGGCGCGAATCTGCGCGCCTTACGCTTGGATTGGTCGCAACGGCCGCATCGCTTGCGGCTTTATTTTTTCTCGGCGTGCCGCTCGCCGCGCAGCCGCTCTCCCACCTCATCCCGCAGCGCTACGCCTCGCATCTCGGCGAGATCGCTTGGGGCCAAGTGAATGCAATGTCGGCCGAATGCCCTGCTTATGACGAAGCGGGCTGGGAGCCGCTTGACGCCATGTTCGCAAAACTCCGCAGCTTTGCGAAAAATGCGGGCGCAAGCGAGCTCTACGTCGTCGATGCAAGCTTTCCGAACGCCTTCACCCTGCCGGACAATTCTATCGTCCTCACTGACGAGATGATCGGCCTCGCTGAAAACCCTGACGAAATCGCCGGCGTCATCGCGCATGAACTTGGTCATGTCGAAGCGGGTCACGTCATGCAGAACGTTATCCGTCAGCTTGGCCTTGGCATGTTCGTGGACATCGTTTTCGGCGGCGCGGGCGCTGGGCAAACCATCGCTGCGATCAACGTGCTCTCTCTCCGCTACACACGCGGCGACGAAGAAGAAGCCGACCGTATCGCGCTGCGCATCATGGACGAATCCGGTCTCGATCCCGGCGCTGTCGCGCGGCTCTTCCGCCGCCTCGCGCAATATGAGCATGACGCGCATGCGACGCTGCCGGAATTTCTAAGCTCGCATCCAGATTCGGCGCGCCGCGCAGAAAACGCTGCGCGCTTTGCCCGGCCCGGCCGCGCGCAGGCGCTGACGGCCGCCGATTGGAATGCTGTTCAAGCTTTATGCGGCAGCGATGGATCAAAGGGCGATCCCAAAGTTCCGCACGTCATCGCGCCGATGGAAAAAGCGCCCTGGCAAACGCCGCCGACGAAAGAATGAATGGTGCCGCAGGGGAGGATTGAACTCCCGACCTCAGCCTTACCAAGGATGCGCTCTACCACTGAGCTACTGCGGCGCCGCCCGATTAGACCAAGCCGATCTCGCCGGGAGCGGGCGCGTATAGCCCGCGCCGCGCGCATATGGAAGGGCGGCGGCTAACGCCAGGTCCTTCAGTCTTCCCGCATCCGGCTGAAGAATTCCTGGTGCGCCCGCAGGATCGAGAGCGTGTCGCCATTGTCCGGCTCGAGTGAGGAATTACCCCTTTGGAAGGTTCCGCCGAGCACCACGCCATCGCGGCGGCCGAACATGTAGTTGTCGCCCGTCGTGAGCACGTTGTAGTCGATCTCCGGCTGCGGCAGCAGGATCACCAATTGTCCGCGCACGGGCTCTACGGCGCCGTCGCCAAACAAGCGCCCTGCCCCAAGCCCGGTGCAATTGAAAATCACGCGCTCCGGCAATTGCTGGATCTGCGCGACGCTTCCGAAATCGCGCACGACGATCTCCCCGCCTGCCATCCGGAAATCGGCTTCAAGACGGCGCAAATAGGTTGGGCTATCGATCATCATCGTGTCGAACCGGCGCACATACGCCGCTGAGAAAGGATGATCCCGCGGGCCGAGATCCTGCTGGTTCACCACGAATTGCCGCAAAGGATCACCCGGGCTTGCGGGGTGATCGCCGACGGGTCCGCCGGAAACCACATAATTGGCTTCCCAGTTCACGCCGTATTCGGAGCCGACATAAGCCTGGAAATGCCGGAACGCGTAACGCGACGCGTCCAGAAACTGCCGCGAAAACGCGGCAGACACATTGGATGAATCGTAGACGTAAGACGGCCACCATTGCGCGCCCGCGACGCATGACGTGGTGTCGAGCGGCAGTTCG
>JBEVOS010000282.1:0-6395 GCA_040507435.1 Caulobacterales bacterium
AGATTGTAGTGCGGGACGCGCACGCCGTCATTTTCGCCGCCGTGGATCGAGACGTAAACAGGCCCAGGATCGAAGCAGGCGAGCCACACATCGGCAGGCGCACCACGATGCCCGCCCGCACCAACCCGCACGACAATGTCGTTGACGCGATGCCTGAAAGAAATCGCAGGGATATCGGGGGCGCCTTTGGCGCGAAGGCTGGAAACGACTTCTCGGATGCGCTCCGGCGGCGCCCCCGCCTCCGTGATCTCGCCGTCAAACACGAATTGCGGCGTCGCGATGCGCGGCGCACGAAATGCGTGCGCGTAAGCGCGTTGCCTGCGTGTGAATTCGGGCCGCGCAAAGGTGTCGCGCCAACCAAGATAGTCCCACACATCAACCGAATAGGTGAGCGCGATGACGTTCGCTTCGCCCTCAATGCGCTCGATCATGCGATTGGCGCGCGGGCAAGGTTCGCACCCTTGGCTGGTGAATAGCTCAACGACGACCGGCCGCTCCTGCGCGAAAGCAGGGGCGCCAAGAAAGCAGAAAAAAAGAGCCGCCAGTACGCTCCGCATAAAGCGGAAGATCGGCGCGCGTGGCCCGCGCTTCCACTCACCAAGGCGTGACGCCGAACACGAAGCCGCGAGCGGCCGGCTCCAGTGTTAGGGACGCCCGGCTGAGCCTTTGTAGCTGATCCGCCAAACGACATTCGCGGCGTCGTCAGAGACGAGGAGTGAGCCGTCAGGTGCAATCAGCAGCGCAACAGGCCGGCCAATGATATTGGCGGGGTTCTGTCCGCTCACCCAAAAGCCGCTCGCGAACACTTCGTAACCGCCAACTGGCCGGCCGTTTTCAAAACGCACACGCGCGATCATATAACCGCTCGGCGATGTGCGGTTCCATGAACCGTGCATCGCAATAAACGCGTCGCCGCGATATTCTTCCGGAAATTGATCCCGGTCATAGAACATCAAGCCAAGCGGCACGGAATGCGCTTCAATCAGGACGTCCGGCGTCTTCGTGCTTAACACGAGATCTGGACGAAGAAAGCCGAAGCGCGGCTCGAAATGCCGGCCCGCGTATGCGAAGGGCCAGCCAAAGAAATCATTGCGCTCAACTTGCGTGAAAAAATCCGGCGCTACGCGATCCCCGCGTTGGTCACGTTCCACGGCGGTGACGAACAGATTGCGGGTGCCTGGGTAATAGGCGAGGCCCACTGGATTGCGCAGGCCGCGCGCATAGGTCGTCATGCCCGAGCCATCGGCGTTGAATTGCTGCAGCGTCGCGGAAGGCTCAAGTTCAAGCCGTAGGTTCCCGCGGCTCCCAATCGTGACGAGAAACGTGCTGCCGTCCGGTGAAAAAAGAATATTGCGTGTCCAATGATTGTCCGCGACCCCGAACGCGCCGGGCGGAGTGATCATCTGGCGTTCGCCGCCCTTCACATCGCCGGCGCGATAAGGAAAGCGCCAAACGCCTTTGACATCCGCGACATAAAAATAATCGCCATGAAACGCCATGCCGTGCGGAAGGTCGAAGCCTTCGGCATAGGTTTCCTCACGATCGGCGCGGCCGTCATTGTTCGTATCGCGCAGTACGATGACCTTGCCTGCACTTGATTCCGTCAGGAACACGTCGCCATTCGGCGCAAGCGTCATCCAGCGCGGCGCGTCGAGCCCTTCGGCGAATATGCTCGCTTCAAATCCCTCAGGGAGTCGAAGTTTGGTTTCGTCCGTGCGTTCCAGCAGCGCCGACGAATTATATGTGTCCGGATCCATCATCGGCGGCGGCAGTAATTTCGGATCGACGAAATAGCGTGTGCCGGGGGCTTCCATCGGTTCCGGCACATGCACGCTGCTTTGATCGGGGCGCGGATGAAGTGCGATCGTGAGCGTCGGCGCGCTCAGCGCGAGTAGAACAAAAGCGACGATGGCCGCCACGACGATACCGGCGCCGATCAAAATCTTTTTCAGCATGCTCGTCCCAATCGCTAGCGGCCGCTGTCCCGCGCTGGCCAAAAAGAAGCCGCCCGATCTCCTCAAGATCGGGCGGCCATCCGTGTGACGCAGTCTTTGGAATGTCAACGCGGCGCGGCGCCCGTGAAGGCTTTACGCGGCCTTCGCAAGGCTCCGCAGCACGTAGTGCAAGATGCCGCCGTGATGGAAATACTCCACCTCGTTTTCCGTATCGATGCGGCAGAGCACGTCGACATTGAGCACTGAACCGTCCGCTTTCTTGATGTTCAGCGTCACGGTCTGGCGCGGCTTGAAGCCCATCAGACCCGTAAGCGTGATTTCTTCGGCGCCTGTGAGGCCGAGCGAATACCACGTGTCGCCGTTCAGGAATTGC
This sequence comes from Caulobacterales bacterium, assembly GCA_040507435.1. Classification (GTDB taxonomy): domain Bacteria; phylum Pseudomonadota; class Alphaproteobacteria; order Caulobacterales; family Aquidulcibacteraceae; genus JBEVOS01. The sequence continues at coordinate 2,329 of JBEVOS010000282.1, forward strand.
AGCGGTAGAACGCCCATGCCGATGAGATTCGAACGGTGAATACGCTCGAAGCTTTCGGCCACAACAGCGCGAACGCCAAGCAATTTCGTGCCCTTCGCCGCCCAATCGCGTGATGAACCAGTGCCGTATTCCTTGCCAGCGAACACGACGAGCCCGACGCCTTCTTTCTCGTAACGCATGGCGGCGTCGTAGATCCACATACGCTCGCCGCTTGGCTGGTGGATGGTTTCACCGCCCTCGACGACATTGCCCGCTTCGTCCCGCACCATCGCATTCTTAATGCGAATGTTCGCGAACGTGCCGCGCATCATGATTTCATGATTGCCGCGCCGCGCGCCATAGGAGTTGAAGTCCTCAAAGCGGACTTGGTGCTCAGAGAGATACGTCCCTGCGGGCGATGTTTTCTTGATCGAACCCGCGGGAGAGATGTGATCGGTGGTGATCGAGTCGCCGAACAGCGCGAGCACGCGCGCGTTATGGATGTCGGTGATCGGCTCCGGGGTCATCGTCATGCCCTCGAAGTAGGGCGGATGCTTCACATAGGTGGAGCCAGGCTCCCAGCCATACGTGTTGCCCCCGCTGACCTCGATGGCCTGCCAATATTTGTCCCCGAGGAATACGTTTGAGTAACGCGAAGAGAACATTTCCGGCGTCACGGCGGCGCGAACCGTCGCTTCGATTTCGCTATTTGACGGCCAAATATCGCGCAAATAGACCGGCGCGCCCGCTTTGTCGGTTCCGAGCGGTTCTTTCTCAAGATTGAGATAAGTAGTTCCCGCGAGTGCATACGCCACAACGAGCGGCGGCGACGCAAGATAGTTTGCGCGCACATCTTGGTTGACGCGGCCTTCGAAGTTGCGATTGCCGGAAAGAACCGACGCAACAACAATGTCGCTATCGCTCACGGCTTTTGAAATCGGGCCGGGCAACGGGCCGGAATTGCCGATGCATGTCGTGCAGCCATAGCCGACGAGATTAAAGCCAAGCGCGTCGAGATCATCATCGAGACCCGCCTTTTTCAGATAATCCGTCACGACCTGCGAACCCGGCGCAAGCGAAGTCTTCACCCACGGCTTCACCGAGAGCCCTTTTTCAATCGCGTTGCGCGCGACCAATCCCGCCGCGAGCATCACAGAAGGGTTCGATGTATTCGTGCACGATGTGATCGCGGCGATCACAACATCGCCGTGGCCGATGTCATGCGAAGCGCCGCCGACAGGCGCACGCTTATGCAATTCATCGCCTTTGCGGAATTCGTCGCTCATTGTTTTCGCGAAGCCGCTGGAAATGTCGCCCAGTAAAACGCGGTCTTGCGGACGCTTCGGGCCCGCAAGCGAAGGCTTCACATCGCTGAGATCGAGCGCGAGTTCATCCGTGAACGTGATCGGCGCATCCGAGCGCCACATGCCCTGTTTCTTCCAATACGCTTCGACAAGCGCCACACGATCAGGATCGCGGCCGGTAGAGGCAAGGAAATCAATCGTCTTGCTATCGACGGGGAAGAAGCCGCAGGTGGCGCCATATTCCGGCGCCATATTGGCGATCGTGGCGCGGTCCTCAACGCTCATTTCTGCGAGGCCTGGGCCGTAGAACTCGACGAATTTTCCAACGACGCCGCGTTTGCGCAGCGCTTGCGTCACCGTGAGCACGAGATCCGTCGCGGTCGAACCTTCTGGCAATTTGCCGGTGAGTTTGAAGCCGATCACTTCGGGAATGAGCATCGAGATCGGCTGCCCCAGCATCGCCGCTTCCGCTTCGATGCCGCCGACGCCCCAGCCGAGAACGCCAATGCCGTTGATCATCGTCGTGTGGCTGTCTGTGCCGACAACCGTATCTGGATAAGCTTCGCCCGCATCGTTCGTCCAAACCGACTGGCCGAGATATTCGAGGTTCACTTGGTGGCAAATGCCGGTGCCGGGAGGCACGACGCGGAAATTGCGGAATGCCGTCTGGCCCCAACGGAGGAACGTGTAGCGCTCGCCATTGCGCTCATATTCTAGCTTCACATTTTCAGCGAAGGAATCGGCCTTGCCGAAATAATCCACCATCACGGAGTGGTCGATGACGAGGTCGACGGGACCGAGCGGATTGACCTTGTCCGGATTTGCGCCGAGCGTCGCGGCCGCATCGCGCATCGCAGCAAGATCGACAACTGCCGGCACGCCGGTGAAATCCTGCATCAGCACGCGCGCGGGGCTGAATGCGATCTCCACTTCAGTCCTGCCGCGATTTTGCAGCCATGCAGCCATCGCCGCGATGTCGGCCTTCTTGACCGCGACGCCGTCTTCCGTGCGCAGCAAATTCTCAAGAAGAACTTTGAGCGAAACCGGCAAGGCGGAGATATCGCCAAGACCGTTTTTCGAGGCTTCGTTCAAATCGTAATACGTGTAGGTTTTTGCGCCGGCGGTGATCGTGCGGCGGCAATTGAAACTATCAAGCGAAGGCATAAGCGCGCATCCCGATGGAATGAGTCAAAAGGGGCGCAAGCGCGTTGGGGAGCGCCCCATCCGGATTCGAACCGGCGCGCGGCGGCGCTTTCTTAGCAAAGTTCGGCGGCGACGCAATTGCGGCGCGAGCGCCACAGGCAAACCATCGTCAAGGCGCCCCTTAAAGCCGCAACGCCGCAGCTGTTCAGCGGCGGCGTTGGAACTTGATAACTATTCGCAACAAGGCGTTGTGCGCGTTACGAGCGGAGATCCGCGTTATTGCGTTCAGGCGCTGCAGCATGCGGTCCGGCGATCGATGCCGGGGCGCGCTGCGCGGGTTGCTCGCGCGGCGTATCCGTGCGCCCGCGCAGGCCAGGATCGCGGTTGATGTTCCAGCTGTCGGCATCGATACGGCGGGCGCTAGTTGCAGCAATCGCGGCTTGCGGGCCGGTGCGGAAAGCGCCGGTCGCTTGCGCCGGGCCCATCGGATCGCCGGCGGCCGTCAGCGCTTCGCCGCAAACGCGCGTTTCGGAAACGCCATAGAGCGACGCCATTACTTCAACGACCGCGCGTTCGACGCCTGCACGTACAGCCAGCTGCACAGGCTCAAGAGAACGTTCGCCAGCGCTGATGTCGATCAGCGAGTCATCGAAGAACGAGAAGAGACCAGCGCGCACTTCGCGACCAATGATCTGCTTCTGGTAGGAAATGACGTCGACAACTTCGAGCGTGCGCGTGTCGATCAAACGGAAGTCGAGGCCGATATTCATCACGTAAACGCGCGCGCCGAGTGAGCCGCGATCGTCGCCGGAGCCTGTACCGCCCGCGTAAACGTCAGCGCCGGTCGAGCGAATATTGTAGTTGAGTTCCGTGATGCCGCCCACGAACGTGTAATCGGAACCCGGAACTTCGCCGGCGGTGATTTGGCGCACCGCATCGCGGTTCGCTTCACCCATCAACCGATTGTTCGCGTAGCGGAGCTCAAGCTCAGTAACCGAGGTGTCGAAACGCTCGACGAGACGCGCGCCCGACTTTGCGAACGCGCTGATCGCCATGAGCGATCCGCCTTGTGTAATGCGGCGCCCGCCGTCTTCGTTGACCGAGCCGGTGTAGTCGATGATGCGGCCCACAGCGATGCGCGGCGCACGAAGATTGCGCGATTGCGAATAGTCCGCGAGGCAGTTGAGCGCTGGCGTGTAAGGCGTTGGATTGGCCGTGACCGGCGCATTGCCGATTGGGCGCGCATAAAGTCCGTCATGGCCCGCGACGGGCGTGACGCAACCTGATGCGGAAAGCGCTGTCGCGATCGCGGCGACGGAAGAAAGCAGAGCGCGCAGTTTCATTTATTGGTCTCCGTTGGCGACGGCGATCGCGTCGCCTTTGTTGGTCTGCGTTGCGTTGAAATTGACGGCGTCCCAGCCGCCTTGGGTTACGTAGAAAAGCTGCGCGCCAGCGCCGTTCGGCGAAAGGCTGTCGCCAAATCCTGCGTCTGTAAGGCCGCCAAATAGCGAACCGTCGGCATCGGCAATGCGCGGCGCGTTCGCGGGATGCCATTCCGGGCTAATCGCGTCGTTCCAGGAATCGTTATCCATGCCGTAGCCGCGCTCGATCTCACCGAGGCTGGACGCGGCCTGTGCGAAC
>JBEVOS010000287.1:0-6836 GCA_040507435.1 Caulobacterales bacterium
AAAGCCGGCCGTCACGCGCGGCGAAGCCAGCACGCCGCCCGGCAGCCCACTCGCGAACATCTCAGGATCAAGCTCGGCCGCGTCGCGATTGAGATCGACGTAAGCGCGCGCGACCGTAGCGGAAAGAATCGTCGCACCATGCCCGGCGGCGCCAGCAATCAGCTCATCAACATAAGCGTCTTCCGAGCGCCGCAAATTCTGCAGACCGGCCCGTGTCGCGGCCAGAAGATCGGGCGGGTAACGCCGCCCGCTGTGAGGGGAGGCGAAGATGAGCGGCGCAGTGCGGCGCAGCGGTTCGATCAAAACGAAAGGCGGCTCGCCCCCGCACGCATCCGTATCGGCGGACAGCGCGTTGGCGCTCAAACCGGACTGTGGCGCATGCTCCATCAACCTATTGTTCACCGCGCGCCGGGGCGATGGTCAAGCCAAACTGCGACGTCTTCGCAGCAGTGACGGAAAGCCGGTCTTTACCAGACCTAGGCTAAGCGCTACCCCTTGTTGCGGCCCTGCAAGGAGCCTGGACGAATATGGCGCGCATCCTTTTGGCGGAAGATGACGATTCGCTGAGGGCCTTCCTCACGACGAATCTGGCGCGCGCGGGTCACGTGGTCGAATCCTACGGCGATGGCGATTCCGCATGGGAAGCGCTCGAAAAATCGACCTTCGACCTCCTGCTGACGGACATCGTCATGCCCGGACTCGACGGGATCGAGCTTGCCCGCCGTGGCGCAGAGGCCGATCCGGGCATGAAAATCGTGTTTATCACGGGCTTCGCGGCTGTGGCGCTTTCCGCGCAAACCCAGGCGCCGAAGGATGCGAAAGTGCTGTCCAAACCTTTCCACCTCAAAGACTTGGTCGCTGAAGTAGAGCGCGTCATCGCCGCTTGAGACTTAGCGCTATCGCTTGCCTTCGTGCGAACGCCCTCCTTTAGTGAGAAAAATACTAAAGGGTGGAAATCGCGATGGCGGAGCCAGGGCTCGTTACAACGCGCGAAGAGGGGCTTTGCGTCGTTCGTTTGAATCGTCCCGAGCGCTTGAACGCGATCGGCGGCGATATGCTGGATCGCTTCACGTCGGAGCTTTTGCCCGCAGCGCAAGATCCAGGCGTCCGGTGCATTCTGTTGATCGGCGCGGGCCGCGCCTTTTGCGCTGGCGGCGATGTCGGAACCCTTGACAATGGCCGCGCTCGCGAGAGCCGCCGTGACGCAATGCGCGCGCCCCATGTCTGGGTGAAAGCGCTGCGCCAATCCGATGCGATTGTCGTGTCTGCGGTAAACGGCGCAGCCGCCGGCGGCGGGTTCGGCATCGCATTGCTGGCCGATATCGTGCTCGCGTCAAGCGCGGCGTTTTTCAAAGCTGGCTTCGCCGATTTAGGACTCTCACCCGATTACGGTCTTGGGTTCACGCTCCCGCGTGCGATTGGCGAGCTGCGCGCCGCCGAAATTTTGTTTTCCGACCGCCGTGTCAAAGCGGATGAGGCGCTGAGCCTTGGCATGGTGAGCCGCGTATATCCGGAACAAAGCTTTGAGGCCGACGCCTTCGCGTTTGCACGTAAGCTGGCGCAAGCATCTGCCGCAGCGCGGCTGACGAAGCGGCTCCTGCGCTTGAGCGAGCGCGAGGCCTTCGCCGCCTATCTTGAAGCTGAAGCGGAAGCGCAAGCCGATGCATTCGATAGCGCCGATTTCAAAGAAGGCGCGGCGGCGTTTCTTGAAAAGCGCGCGCCGCGTTTCAGGGGGGAATAAAGATGGCGTTTGAGACGCTGCTTTACGAGGAGGGCCGTCGAGCCTGTTGGATCGCTCGCCGTATCCATTCGGCGAAATCGCGCGCATGGCGCTGATGGGTAATCACGAGCGCATTTCCGTGGGAACCGCTTTGCGTATTGGCTTGGTCACAGAGATCACCGCGCGCGATACGCTGTTGGCGCGCGCGCATGAGATCGCTGAAACGATCGCTGAGCGCCCGTCCGCTGCGGTGCAAGGCTCAGTCCGTGCGCTCTGGGAGTGCCGCAATCTGCCGCCAAGCCTCGCTGTCATGTACGCGCACAAATATACGCAGCTCGGCAATCCGATAGGACAAGCGGAAGTCGATCGCGCTACCGCCCCAAAAGCAGCATGGCGCACGCGCTGAAACTATCAACGGAGAAGCGCGTGACGCTCGCAGAAGAAATGACAAAAGCCCAATCTGCCGGCATGCTGACAGCGCTCTGGGCGAAGGAAACGCCGGATCGCCCCGCCGCATATGACAAATATGGCATGCGCACCTTTGCGCAGGTGAACGCGCGCGCAAATCAAATTGTGAAATTGCTGCGGTCGCGCGGCGTGAACGCAGGCGATCACATTGCGTTTGTCAGCAATAACCGGGCTGAAGCGATGGAGGTGATGGCCGCCTCTTTGCGCGGCGGTTACCGGCTCATTCCGGTTAATTGGCGGCTCACCGAAACGGAAATCGGCTACATTCTCGAAAACAGTGATGCGAAAGCGCTGTTTGTCGAAGCGGAGTTTCCGGAAGCGTTGTCAGCTGCGCGCGCGCAGCCGCGCCTTGAGGTGAAGCTGGCTTTTGGCGGTGGCGCAGAAGGCTTCGAGAGTTACGAGGACACGCTCGCCGGATTCGACGGCGCCGACATATCAGACCCGCAACAGGGAACCACGATGTTTTATACATCGGGCACGACGGGTCATCCCAAAGGCGTCTTTCGGAGCAAATTGTCGGTGATCATCGGCGCCGAGAGCAACTACGATCGCTTTAACGATGTGCAACTCTGCGTCTGCCCAATCTATCACGGCGCCGGTCTCACGCTCGATACGCGGATACCGATGAGCTACGGCGTGCCGGTCGTCTTCCTCGAGCGCTGGGATTCGGAAGTCCTCCTGCGCACGATCGAGGAACGCAAAGTCACGCACCTCCACCTCGTGCCGATTATGTTTCAGCGCTTGCTCGCGTTGCCTAAAGAGGTGCGCGACTCGTATGACCTATCAAGTCTCAAAGGCGTACTGCATGGCGCGGCGCCCTGTCCGCCTGATGTAAAGCGCGCGATGATCGAATGGTTGGGCCCGATTATCAACGAATACTATAGCGGAACGGAAGGCGGCGCCGGCTTCCGTACAACGAGCGAGGAATGGTTGCAGCGTCCGGGCTCCGTTGGGAAACGCCCTCAAGGCGCGGATATGAAACTGCTGGATGACGATGGAAACGAAACACCGCCGGGCGTGCCCGGAACCCTCTATTTCCGGCGTCAGGAAGAAAATCCGTTTGTCTATTACAAAGATCCGGAAAAAACTGAAAACGCCTTTAAGGGCGAATATTACACGCTCGGCGATGTCGGCTATTTCGACGAAGACGATTACCTCTTCCTCACCGGACGCAGCGCCGACACGATCATCTCAGGCGGCGTCAACATCTATCCGCAAGAGATCGACAACGAATTATTGAAGCATGTAGCGGTCGAAGATTGCGCCTGCATCGGCGCGCCGAACCGCGAATGGGGCGAGGAGGTCAAAGCGGTCATCGTGCTCAAGCCCGGCTATCCGCCCAGCGAAGAAACCGCGCGCAGCATTATCGATTTCGCGCGTGGCAAACTCGGCGGCTACAAAATCCCGCGAAGCGTCGATTTCGCTGAGGAGCTCCCACGCAACGCGGCGGGTAAGATCGAGCGCCGGAAGGTTCGCGCGCCGTACTGGGAAGGGCGGAAGATTCAGATTTGATGGTGGGCGCGACAGGGATCGAACCTGTGACCCCTACGATGTCAACGTAGTGCTCTCCCGCTGAGCTACGCGCCCGGTCCATCAAGGGTCGGGTCTCATAGCGCCAGCCGCCCTCGGTGCGCAAGGCCGGGATAAGCGCCGCTGCGTCACAGACCTTTAGTAAATAAAATCGCGATGCGGCCCCGGTTCGCGAGGCCGCGCCGTCGCCCTGGACGCAACGCCGGGGCCGGCATAAAGTCTCTCCGTCATCGGGGAGTAGCCGCCCGCCGCAAAAAGGCGGAGCCTGCGTCAACACACTTGGCCGCCTCTTTGAGGATTCTTGGCCATGGCGCAGGCGGCGAGAGCTTGGCGAGACCTTTGGCGCTTTGTCCGCTGGCTGCGAGGCTGGGCGGGGATAGCGTCATTGTCTCGAACGGGCCGGCCTCGCGCGGTGGAATTTTGATGGAAGCGTTTCTCATTTCGGCGGGTCTAGTTGCGGTCGCAGAGATCGGCGACAAGACGCAGCTACTCGCAATTCTTCTGGCGACGCGGTTTCGCAAACCGATCCCGATCATCGCTGGTATCTTCGTCGCCACGATCGCCAATCACGCGCTCGCGGCATGGGCAGGCTCTCTCCTCAGTGGATTTTTGGACGGCAAAATCCTGCTCTGGGTGCTGGCCGTTTCGTTCGTCGCAATGGCGATCTGGGCGCTGATCCCCGACAAGGACGATGAGAACGCAGCGCCTGTGGCGGCTGGAAGCGTCTTTCTAGCGACGACGATTGCATTCTTCCTCGTCGAAATGGGGGATAAGACGCAGGTCGCGACCGCTGCGCTCGGCGCGCGCTTCGAAAATGTCGCAGTGGTCGCTGCAGGTACGACACTCGGAATGATGATCGCAAACGTTCCCGCCGTCTTTCTCGGAGACACTGTGCTTAAGTTTGCGCCGCTTCACCTGGTTCGTTACGCCGCCGCGGCGATTTTCGCCGCGCTCGCAATCGCGACGATTCTGTCGGCATTAGCAATCGGCTGACGAAGCTGCTTCGGGATCAATGAAATATTTCAAGCCGCGTGATCGCGCCCGCCGTTGAATAACGCGGATATTTTACATCACGATTTTTTCGCGTGCCGTTACGGGACTAGGAAACCCGCCGCACGTTGCTACGTTATGTCTGTGTGGTTGTGTCAAGGAATGTGGACGCGCACCGGCTGCGACGATGCAGCTTTCGCCGCGAGCAGGGCTAAGAGCCTCTAAAACACTCATTTTTTGACAGGATGCACAAAAGAGGGCCAAGCCCGCCGCAAGTTGGTCCGAATCCAGTTACATTTCTTAGTTGTTGCGGCAGCCGACGGCTGAGGGACGCCGAAGGCTCATGACGCGGAGCCAACATGTCCGACGACCTTTTTAAGACTTATGCGCGTAGCTTTGAGAGCCGCCGCGAAAGCGAAATGTCGCTTTCGGAATATCTGGCGAAATGCAAAACCGACCCGTCCGTTTACGCCACTGCGCATGAACGCATCCTAAGGGCGATCGGCGAACCCAAAATGGTCGACACCGCGAAGGACTCGCGGCTGTCGCGCATTTTCTCGAACCGCACGATGCGGCTGTACCCCGCCTTCTCCGAATTTTACGGCATGGAAGAAACGATCGAACGGATCGTCGCCTTCTTCCGTCATGCGGCGCAGGGCCTCGAGGAACGCAAACAGATCATCTATCTGCTCGGCCCGGTCGGCGGTGGTAAGTCCTCGCTTGCCGAGCGCTTGAAAGCGCTGATGGAGCAGGAGCCGATCTATGTGCTGAAAGCCGGCGATCAGATTTCGCCCATGTTCGAAAGCCCGCTCGGCCTTTTCGATCCGGAGACGATGGGCGGCGAGTTGGAAGATCGCTACGGCATTCCAAAGCGCAGGCTCACAGGCCTTATGAGCCCGTGGGCGGTGAAGCGGCTCGACGAATTCGGCGGCGATATTTCGCGCTTCAAAGTTGTGAAGTTGCTGCCCTCGCGCTTGAAGCAGATCGGCATTTCCAAAACTGAACCTGGCGATGAGAACAATCAGGATGTCTCTGCGCTCGTCGGCAAGGTCGATATCCGCAAGCTCGAAATGTATTCGCAGAACGATCCGGACGCGTATTCCTATTCGGGCGGCCTGAACCGCGCGAACCAGGGCGTTCTGGAATTCGTCGAAATGTTCAAAGCGCCGATCAAGATGCTGCATCCGCTGCTCACGGCGACGCAGGAAGGAAACTATACCGGTACGGAGAATATCGGCGGCATTCCATTTCAGGGCATTGTGATGGCCCACTCGAACGAGGCTGAGTGGCAGAGCTTTAAGAACAACACGAACAATGAAGCCTTCATAGATCGTATCTTCGTGATCAAGGTTCCGTATTGCTTACGCGTGAACGAAGAGAGGAAGATCTACGACAAGCTGATCCGCGGTTCCGAATTGGCTGAAGCGCCCTGCGCGCCGGCGACGCTCGATATGCTCGCGCAATTCTCTGTTCTCACGCGCCTGAAATCGCATGAGAACTCGAGCGCCTACGCGAAGATGCGCGTCTACAACGGCGAGAGCTTGAAGGAGGTCGATCCCAAAGCGCGCACGCTGCAGGAGTATAAAGACGCCGCTGGCGTCGATGAAGGGATGGACGGCATCTCCACACGCTTCGCGTTCAAAGTGCTGGCCGCGACCTTCAATCATGACACGCAAGAGGTCGCCGCCGATCCGGTGCATCTCATGTATGTGCTGGAGCAAGCGATCCGCCGCGAACAATTACCCCAAGAGGTCGAGAATAACTATCTCGAATTCATCAAGGCGGAACTCGCGACGCGCTATGCGGAATTCATAGGTAACGAGATTCAAAAAGCTTATCTCGAAAGCTACCACGATTACGGGCAGAACCTGTTTGATCGCTACGTCGATTACGCCGACGCCTGGATCGAAGATATCGACTTCAAGGACCCGGATACCGGCCAATTGCTCTACCGCGAACTTCTCACCCAGGAGCTCTCGAAGATTGAAAAGCCAGCCGGCATCGCCAATCCAAAGGATTTCCGCAACGAGGTCGTGAAATTCACGCTCCGCGCGCGCGCGAGCCATGGCGGGAAAAATCCGTCTTGGACGTCCTATGAGAAAATCCGCGAAGTCATCGAGCGGCGCAT
>JBEVOS010000124.1:0-5858 GCA_040507435.1 Caulobacterales bacterium
GCGTATCGGCTAAGTAGCGTAAATTGTAAGTCTCGGTGTCGAGTTGCTGATAAGGTCCCGTTTCGCCGCCGAGTGTCGCGAGCGTACAATTTGATGGTGTTACAGCGAAAGAACACTGAAACGCATCTACGCCAACAGCGTCTGGATTCAGCGCCATATATTGCTGATAAGCCAGTACAGACGTGTTAAAGGCAACTTGGTCCTGAGCACCGCTGGGTGCCGCAATATTCAATGGCGCCTTATATAGCATTTGGCGGCCGTCGCCGTTCGATTCGAACGAATACCATTCGCCGGAAAGTATAAGGCGCATATCGTCGTTGATTTCCCAGAGCGCTTTGAGGCGGCCTTGGACTTCGTGGCGATCGTTAAATTCACGTCCATCGGGACGAATGATGACGCCGTTTTGCGAGTTATCCGGATTGCCCGACACGTTGTAGGAGCGGACGCCGTAGGCCCAGCCGTCGCGATCGCGCACGCGCAAAGCGCCGCGCAAGGCTAGATTGTCAGCAAGCGGCATGTTCAAGACGAACTCGCTCGCGCGTTCATTGTAAGAACCGTAAGTAAAGTTCGCACTCGCCGTTGCTTCTTCCGTATTGGGATCATTCGACGTGAGCAGCAGCGCGCCGCCTGTCGTGTTGCGGCCGAACAGCGTGCCTTGCGGGCCACGCAGGACCTGCGCGTTCGAGAGGTCGAGCATGGATGTGTTGAGGCCCTTTGGTCGCGCCCAATACATTTGATCGACATAGACGCCGATGGAGGGCTCAAGTGTTGCGAGCGTATCGCCCTGCACTTGACCGCGCGATTGAATGCTCAGGGTCTGCGGCCCGTTGGCCGCCTGAGTGATCTGGAAGCCTGGTGTGAACTTGCCGATGTCGATCAAATTGGTGACGTTGCGCTCTTCCATTTGTGCGCCGGAGAACGCCGTGATCGCGACCGGCACTTCCTGGATGTTCTCTTCAACCTTCCGCGCTGTGACGACGATATCGTCAAAGCCCGAAGCGGGCGCGGCGGTTGGTGCGGTGGTTTCAGCTTCTTGGGCATGTGCGGTCACGGTTGACATCGCCGCCGTTGCGGCAAGCACAAACACGCTGCTGAGCAGCTTCGATTTCATTATGAAGTCCTCCCCGGCGCCCGCATTCAGTTTTATATTGGCGAGCGGTGCGGGACAGGATTACCGGTGCAAACGCGCGTTACGCCATCACGAACTTGTTATCTTTATCATGCAAGCTGTACGTGTGGCACAATAATCACAAGTATCGCTTCAATTCGATAAAAGTAATATTTGCTACACGAAAGTAAACTGCTGTATTCGGCGCGATTTTTGTCAACGGCTGTTTTAATACCCCCTTGATGGGAATTAGGTTCATAATTGTAGCGCTCACGACGCGTTTGCTGGCGCGCCCGGAAATGTCATGAGTAAGGCGGCGACCGGCAAATTCTGAGAATTTCATGACGACGACATTCAAACCAATGAGCATGAGCGGGCGGACGGCGTTCGTAACAGGCGCGTCGTCGGGCCTTGGGCGCCGGTTCGCGCTTTTGCTCGCGGCGGCTGGGGCGAAGGTCGCGCTGGCGGCGCGGCGGACCGACCGGCTCGAAGAGGCCGTGCGGGACGTCGAGGCTGCTGGCGGTCAAGCGGCCGCGTTTGCGATGGATGTGACGGACGAGGCCTCGATCCAGGCTGCGATGGACGCCGCCGCCGCGCGGTTTGGCGGGATCGATACCGTGATCGCCAATGCGGGGATCAACAGCGAAGGCATGGCGCTCGATCTCGAGGGCGCGGAGTTCGATCGCGTTATGGCGGTGAATGTACGCGGGGCTTTCTTGACGGCGCGCGAAGGCGCCAAGCGGATCATGGCGGGCGGCGCGCGTGAAAAGGAACATGGACGGATCGTGATGATCGCGTCGGTCGGGGGGCTGCATCCGCTGCCGGGGCTGACCGCGTATTGCGCGTCGAAAGCGGCGGTTGTGATGATGGGCAAAACGCTCGCGCGCGAGTGGGCCAATCGCGGCGTGAATGTGAATGTGGTGTGCCCGGGCTATATCCGCACCGAGATCAATGCGGATTGGTTCGACACTGAGGGCGGCAAAAAGCAGATGAATGGTTTTCCGAGGCGGCGGCTGATGCGCGAGGACGATCTCGATCAAATGGTGCTGTTCCTTTCATCCGATGCGTCGCGCGCGGTGACAGGATCGACATTCGTGATCGATGATGGGCAAACGCTTTAGGGTGTGTTCAATGGCGATGGTGAAGGCGAACGGCGCCGATATCGCGTTCGAGAGCATTGGCGATGAGCGCGCCGAAGCTGTGCTGCTGATCATGGGGCTTGGCGCGCAGCTGACGCGCTGGTCCGTTCCATTTTGCGAGGCGCTGGCGTCGCGTGGAAAGCGCGTGATCCGGTTCGATAATCGCGATGCGGGTTTGTCGGAGAAGATGGAGAGCGCGGGTTTTCCGGACTTCGGCGCTGTGCTTGCGGCGCGCCGTGCGGGAGAGAAGCCGCCGCTTCCGTATGCGATCGACGATATGGCGGCGGATGCAGTGGGTTTGCTCGATGCGCTGGGCATTCAGCGCGCGCATATCGTTGGCGCATCGCTTGGGGGGATGATCGCGCAATTGGTTGCGGCGGATCATTCTTCACGCACATTGTCGTTGACGTCGATCATGTCGAATACCGGCAATGCAGGGGTGGCGCGCGCTACGCCGGAAGCGGTCAGCGTGTTTATGAATCGCGCACCCGATCCAAGCGCGGATTTCGAAGGCTTTCTTGCGCAGGGCGTGCAGGCGGCGCGCGTGCTCGGCGGGCCTGTCCACGTGCAGGACGAAGCGAAATTGCGCGCGCGGCTGATCGCGGATTACGAACGTTGCTATTATCCGATCGGCGTGATGCGCCAGTATGCGGCCGTGCTTGGCGCGTATGACCGGCGCGAGAAGCTGCGCGGCATCAAAGCGCCGGCGGTGGTGTTGCATGGCGACGCCGATCCACTTGTGCCGCTCGAAGGCGGACGCGATACGCATGAAAACATTCCTGGCAGCGAATTCATCGTTGTGCCCGGCATGGGGCATGACATTCCTGAAGCGCTGACGGATGTGACCATCGACGCCATCATGCGCGCGGCGTCGCAGGCGAAAATTTAAGAGAAACGCGCGAGACCTTCTGCGATGCCAGGATCGACTTGCACGTCGCGCTGCGTGAGCGGGCGTGTGAGGCGCAAGCCGTCCATGCTGCGCGCGCGCGAAAGCGCGACATAAGTTTGGCCTGGTGCAAACGCGCCGCGGCCGAGATCGATTTCAACGCTGTCGAGCGTCATGCCCTGCGCTTTATGGATTGTCAGCGCCCAGGCGTGCGCGAGCGGGAATTGCTTGTACTTGAACTCTTCTTTTACTTCCATCGCGCGCGCAGTTTCGTTCCATTGGTAGCGCTTTTGCGGCCAAAGCGAGCGTTCGACTTCGACGGTGTCGCCGGTATCAAGTGCGACGACGATGGTTTCCTCGCCGAGCGCGCGGACGGTGCCGAGCGATCCATTCACCCAGCGTGCGGCGGAATCGTTTTGCGTGAAGATGACGCGCGCGCCTTTGCGGAGCGCCAGCATCATCGGCGCCGGGAAACGCTCGGCGCTTTGCGATTTGGGCGGATCGCCTTCGAAGCCGCCGCGATATTCGTAAGTGTCGCCCGTGAGCGAGGCGAGGCCGCGGGCGTTGTAATTATCCGCGACGGCGTTGGTGGCGGTGAGCAAGACGGGACGTGCGCGCAGATCCCGCTCAAGGCAGTGCGCGTTGATCTCTTCGACAGCGACGTCGATATCGCGCCGCTCGCGAATGCGGGACAGAAGATCGATAAAATGCGGATCGGTTTGGCGGTGCACTTCGCTTAGCTCGACGAATGTCACAGGCGGATCGCGTAACGCGTGGGCGGAGAAGGCGTAGGCGCTCGCATAGCCGGCCTCCTCCAGCAGCCGCATCTCATCGCCGCGCACGACGGGGGGCAATTGGTAGAAATCACCGACGAGCACCATTTGTACGCCGCCGAAAGGGCGAGAGACTTTGCGCGCTTTGCGAAGATGAGAATCCATCGCGTCGAGCGTGTCAGCGCGCAGCATTGAGACTTCGTCGAGAATGATGCGGCGGAGGTTTCGGGCATTCTTCGTGAAGAACCAGCCCGGCTTTTCGTCAAAGCCAAGGAGCGGGCGCGGCGGCAATCCGAAAAATGAATGGACGGTTTGCCCACCGATGTTGAGTGCGGCGAGGCCAGTCGGCGCCAGCAAAGCTTGCGGGACGTGCTCTTCTTCTTCCACGAGCGTGCGAATGAAATGACTTTTGCCTGTGCCGGCGCGGCCAGTCAGCAAAACGATAGGCGCTTTCGCGCTGAGCGCTTGACGCGCGGCCAGGATGGGATCGGTCACGAGACGAGCCTAGCGTGATTTGGCGTAAAGGCGAACACGGCCGCTGGAACTCTCTCCATGAACCGGCGTTCACGCCGCGATTAGGGATTGGAGAGAAGAAAATGGCGGGCAAAACCGCTCGTAAAAGCAATGGCCGTTATGGCCCCTACAGCATCAGTGAAGAGCGCCGGGCAGAGTTGGCTGCGATTGCCGAGGCTATGCGAGCGCCAGTTAGTCCGTCCTCCAGTCATAAAACGTGATTCTCACGGCAAATTTGCATGCGATTTGTATCTTAGTGTGCTCACTTCGAAAGTGATCCCTCTTAGGAGAGCGGCAATGCAGCTTGGAAATTCCAAATCTCGTTATGGCTGGGCGGCGATTGCACTGCACTGGATTGTCGCGGCCGGCGTTATCGCGATGTTGTGGATTGGCCTGAGCGCGGATCAGGAAGGCATATCGCGTGCTGAACGTGGCGAACTGATGGGACTGCATTTTTCAGTGGGCTTTTTCGTTCTGCTCGCTGTCTTAATCCGCACATATTGGAGCTTGTCGCAGCCGAAGCCCGAGCCGTTGCCGCAGCCCAAGGTTCTCGATGTAGTTTCGCGCGTCGTGCACTACGCGCTGCTTGCGGCGGTGTTTTTACTGGTGGTTTCCGGGCCGCTTGCTGTTTGGTCCGGTGGGCGGGCGATCAGCGTGTTTGATCTATTTGCCGTGCCGACGCCCTTTGCTGAGCGGAATGAAAGCGTTCACGAGGCTGCCGAGGTTGTTCACGGCATTGGGCGTTACATGATCTACGTCGCGTTGCCCCTGCATCTGCTTGGCGTGATCAAGCATTTGGTGATCGATCGAGACCGTACGCTGCAGCGCATGCTTTACGTTAAGAGTGATGCTTAAGCGATCAAAACGGCATCGAGGCCAAAATCTTCGTATGAGTCGTTCGTTGCGAGCAGCGGCACAGGTCCTGTGATTTTTAGGCTGAGCGTGTAGGTCTCGATGGTGTCATTTACACGCACGGAGAAGATGCGTCCGAACTCGGATTCAACGATGTGCTGGCTGGCGACAGCGATGACGCCGCTGTTTTCGTCAATTTCGAAACGGCCGCCACAATTATCGACGAGCTTATAAAGCAGACGCGCGGGACTTTCTGACAGATCATGCAGACCCATCAGCGCGAGCGCATCTTCGCCCGCTATCAGTACGTTTACCGCGTCAAAGAAGTCGTGCCCGATCATTTGAGCACGCTAGGCTGGCTTGCCTAACGCAGGCTCAACAAAAGATTTCGCAGATATGAAAACGCCCCGGCGTGAACCGGGGCGTTTGTCTTTGACGGGAATACGGAGTCTTGGCCCCAGCCGAGCACGGATTTCACTTCGGTGAATTCGTCGAAGCCAAACACGCCCCATTCACGGCCATTGCCAGATTGTTTGTAGCCGCCGAAGGGCGATTTCTGATCTGTCGGCACGCCGTTCAGATGGACG
>JBEVOS010000002.1:0-6393 GCA_040507435.1 Caulobacterales bacterium
CACCGTGCGCGATGTCATTCGCGGCACCGATCTCGCGGCGGGAACGTTCTACAATTACTTCAAGTCGAAAGAGGAAGTTTTCGAGGCGCTTGCGGACGATGGCGCCGCGCGATTCAAGCCGATCCTGCGTCACGTGCGCGAAACCGCGACGAGCTTCGAAGATTATATCTCGCGCGCCGTTCACGAATATTTTCGCTTCTTGGTCAGTGATCGCGCGAAGCGCGGTTTGCCGGCGGCCAATCGCGGTCCGCATGTGCGCGCAGATACGCCTGAAACGCTCGCCGTCTATGACGAAGTGCGTGAGGGCGTGCGCGACGCCATCGCGCGCGGTCTCGCTCCGAAAGTGGATGCGGACTATCTCGCCAGCGCCTGCATCGGCATCTCGCAGGAAATCGCGCAGGCCATGCTGCACCGCGAGCCGCCGGATATCGAGGGCGCCGCGCGTTTCGCCGCGACCTTCATTCTCAAAGGATTGGAAGGCGCGCCGCGCGCGTAATAGACTAAGCGGCGCTTTGCGCTTGGCGTAGTTTCTTATCGACCATCTTGGTCAGGCTTTGCGCCACGCGCATGCGCTCCTGGCCCATCGCATTTGGCAGATGCACGAGTTGATGAAGCGCGCTGATATGCGTGCGCAGCGCTTCGAAATCGAGGCTTGATGTAGCGCCGAGCGTTTCGAGATAGCGCACAAGCTCGGAGGAGGCGTGCATCAACGGCGCGTCTTGAATCTCCGTCGCCACATCGCTTAAAGCGCGCGCTGCCGCAAACACGCGCCGGGCCGCGTTGAGATCGCCCGGCGCAAGCTTCATCGCCTGCGATTCCAAATATGTGATGCGCGCTTTGACGAGCTCGTTTTTCACCTCGTCGTCTTCGTCGAGAGCGGAATCGTCGACTTGATCGCTAAGCCTGCGCAGCGGTCCGGTGTAAAATGGGTCTTGCCGCCGGCGCCGGCACGGACCGACATAGGAGGCCGTCACCACAAAATGTCTCGGTTGAGTAACCACCGCGCGCAGCCGCGTCTGGATCGCGCTGACAGAAATGGGTTTGCGCAAAAAGCCGTCAGCGCCCACCAAACGCGCTGTCTCGACATCCGCTTTCGCGCCGCGCGCTGTCAGCATGAAAATATTGGCCGCGCGATTGGGCGCTTCTTCGCTCTGACGAATGCGCTTGATCAGCGCCAAGCCATCGAGCGGCTCGGAAAGCCAGTCGGTGAAGATGCAGTTCGGATTGTTCTCGAGGATCAATTCCCAGGCCTCAGGCCCGGATTGCGCGTGCAGAACGCGGCCCAAACCCATCATCCGCAGCATGTCAGCGGTGACGCTGCGCTGATAGATGTTCTCGTCCGCGACCAGCGCGACGAGCCCGGATGGATCGAATGCGGCCGTCATTCTAACGCCCTCGGCGCGCAATCCCCATGACGCAACACCGAAGAGCCAATGTAAGTCGAAATACTTAGGGAAGACTGAAACTGCTTCTAACTAGGCTCGGCGTCACTGGCTTTCTCGTGTGCGTCGTCGAGCCCTTGCCGGATCGCTTTGAGCAGCGCGGCCTTCACCGCGCCATGTTCGGCGGCGCTCGCCCAGCCTTGCGCCGTTAAAATTGTCTTATCGTGATCGATCGATTTAATCACTGCGGCGGGCGCGGGCGTTTTCTCCAGGCGCTTCTCCGATGCGAGCGCACCCTCAGCAATCTCAAGCGCGATTTTTGCGGGAAAATTGGGTAAAACCGCAAAGTCGACATCGACGCGCCGGTTGGCGAAAGCGGTGAAGTTGAAGATCGGCGCGCCCCAGCACAACGAGTTCGGAAGCGTGATTTTGCTATGATCGGCGCCCATCAATTCCGTTACGAACAGGTTTACGTCAGAGACCGAACCGGCTTTTCCGTTAAGTTCGACTGAATCCCCTAGCCGGTATGGTCTAAAGAGAATTAACATGACGCCGGCCGCAACGTTCGAGAGCGTGCCTTGCAGCGCAAGCCCGACAGCGAGCGCCGCCGCGCCAAACAATGCGACGACGGATGTTGTCTCAACGCCGAAGCGGCGCAGCACCGCGATGATCACGATAATCGTGATGCCGTAGCGCACTAGCCACGAAAAGAACGCCGCCAGCGTATCGTCGAAACGCGGATGCCGGCTCGATATGCGCCGCACGGCTCGCCCGGCCCACGCCGCAATCCAAAGCCCGATGACGAGGATCACGGCGGCGGCGATGATATTCAGCCCGCCATCGATCAGCTTTTCGCCGTAACGCAGCCAAAGCGTATGAAATTCTTCTGATGTCATAATGATCTGATCACGCGCCCGCGCGCCGCTCGTCAAGCTGGCTGATGATCATGATCTTCTGCCAGATTTTTCGTCCGAGATTGGCGGTGAGATTTTCTACATCATTGACCGCTTCGATAATCACCGGATCGCGCATCCGCTCGCTGTACAGCGCAGCGAGTTTCCCCAACAGCGCGAGCATTTCGGCGCAGTAATCGAGATAGCGCGCGAGTTCAAACTCGCTCATCGCGCGCGCGGGAGATGCTTGCGTACGCAGATGCGGATTGAGAACGATGGTGGGATCTTTCGTCAGCTGATGCATATCGATGACATGCGCCAGCGCCCGTAATTCATGCAGCGCGGCCAAAACGCGCTGGCGCCGCAAACGTTCCTCCAATGTCAGCAGAAACCATACGCCGCCGCCGAACAGAAGGAGGAGATTGACGGCCGCCTCTAAACCGGAAACGAGGCTCACGGCCTCGATTTGCGTGAAGCGCACGTTAAGAAGGCGGGCTGCAAATATTTGCGCGATCGCGCCTGCGCCGATCAGCGCCCAGACGCCGTAGCGGAGCCATGGGTTGGGCGTCAGCGCGGCTGCGACGCGTGCTTGCGTGAGGGCGGCCGTCTGCACCGCCTCATCGCAAACCTTGGTGAGCCCGGAATTCGGAAATCGCTCGCCGATCCGCGCGCGCAATTGCGTGAGCGTTTCGAGAATCTTGGCGGGATCGAGGGCGCGATACGTCATGGATCTTATCGCGGACTTTTGCTGGCGCCGCGCCCGCTTATCAAGAGGCGCCCGCTTATCAAGAGGCGATCGGAACGGCTAAGATAGCGGCGATGTCGCTTCCCGAGCCTTTCGCCGGCTGGTTTGCTGCGCGGGGCTGGGCCCCGCGTCCGCATCAATTGGCGCTTCTGGAGCGCGGCCAGGC
Source organism: Caulobacterales bacterium (assembly GCA_040507435.1). Taxonomy (GTDB): domain Bacteria; phylum Pseudomonadota; class Alphaproteobacteria; order Caulobacterales; family Aquidulcibacteraceae; genus JBEVOS01. Next base: position 3,187 of record JBEVOS010000002.1, read on the forward strand.
AGGGCTTTCCACGCTGCTGATCGCGCCGACAGGTGCGGGCAAAACGCTTGCAGGCTTTTTACCGAGCCTTGTGGAGCTGCACGCCAAAACCAAAGACATGAAGCAGCGCCCACATCGCTTGCATACGCTCTACATCTCGCCGCTGAAAGCATTGACGACAGATGTCGCACGCAATCTCGAAGCGCCCGCGCGAGAAATGGAATTGAACCTGCGCATCGAAACGCGCACGGGCGATACGCCCGCGTCGAAGCGACAGCGCCAGCGCGCGCATCCGCCGGATATTTTGCTGACGACGCCGGAGCAGGTGTGTTTGCTCATTGCCTCGCAACATGCGCGCGTTTTCTTCGAAGATGTGCGCGCCGTCATCATCGATGAAGCGCACGCGCTCGCACCAACAAAACGCGGCGATCTTCTCGCATTGGCGCTCGCGCGGATTGCGCGCTGGGCGCCCGAGCATCGCCGCATTGGGCTGTCCGCGACGGTTGAAAATCCAGCGCGTCTTGCGCGTTGGCTCATGGGCGCATCCAACCCGTTGACAGGGGAGGTGATCGAACCTTCGGTGAGTAAGCCGAGTAAATTGACTTTATCACGCGTGAAGCGATCGCGCGCGATTGCGCCGAGATCGGCAGGCGAAATCCTCGTCACGCCGCCGGGCGCCGCGCCTGAAATCGATGTGCTGGAATCGCGCGAGCGCATTCCGTGGTCCGGCCACACTGCCCGTCATGCCATGGGCGAAGTGTACGAAGCGATCGAGCGCGCCAACATGACCTTGGTGTTCGTCAACACGCGTGCACAGGCGGAAATGACATTCCAGGAACTCTGGCGCATCAACGATAAAAACCTGCCGATCGCCTTGCATCACGGCTCGCTCGATGTCGGCCAGCGGCGCAAGGTAGAGAGCGCGATGGCGGAGGGCGCATTGCGCGCTGTTGTCTGCACGTCGACGCTCGATCTCGGCATCGATTGGGGGGATGTCGATCTCGTCATTCAAATGGGCGCCCCGAAAGGCTGCGCGCGTTTGGTGCAGCGTATCGGTCGGGCCAACCACCGCCTGGACGAGCCGTCGCGCGCATTGCTCGCGCCAAGCAATCGTTTTGAAGTTCTGGAATGCCGCGCCGCACAGGAGGCTGTGCGTGAAGGCGCGTTGGATGGAGATGTCGTGCGCGAGGGCGGGCTCGATTGCTTGGCGCAGCACATCATGGGCTGCGCCTGCGGAGATCCATTTGACGCCGATGAGCTCCATGCCGAAATCATCTCGACCGCGCCGTACGAAAGTCTCTCCCGCGCGCAATTCGATCGCGCCATCGATCTGGTGGCGACCGGCGGCTACGCGCTGCGCAATTACGAGCGTTATAGGCGCATCGTTCAGGATCAAAAAACAAAACTCTGGCATGCGCGCACGCCGATGATCGCGCAGCAGCATCGCATGAATGTCGGCGCGATCGTCGAGGAGGAGATGCTGAACGTCGTCCTCGGCTCGCGCCGGTCCGATCGCAGAAATGGCGGCGAGCGTACTGGTCCGATGGTCGCTGGGCGCAAGCTTGGTCAGATCGAGGAATACTTCATTGAAGGGCTGACGCCTGGCGATACGTTCCTATTCGCGGGGCAGGTGCTGCGCTTCGAAACGTTGCGCGACGGTGACGTGATTGTCTCGCGCGCCAACGGAGATGAGCCGCCAAAAATTCCGTCTTACGCGGGTGGTAAATTTCCGCTCTCGACATTCCTCGCAGAGCGCGTGCGCCGATTGATACACGATCCCGCTGAATGGGCGGGTCTGCCGGATCAAGTGCGTGAATGGCTTGGCATCCAGATGATGCGCTCGGTGATCCCGAAGCCAGATCATCTGCTGATTGAAACGTTTCCGCGCGCAGGGAAATACTATCTCGTCTGCTATCCATTCGAAGGCCGTCTTGCGCATCAAACACTCGGCATGTTGCTGACGCGCAGGCTTGAGCGTCTAGGCCGCCATCCCGCAGGCTTCGTCGCAAGCGAATACGCGCTGTCGATTTGGACGCTTTCCCCGCTCAACGGCGTCGATTTCGACGCGCTGTTCGATGAGGACATGCTGGGCGACGATCTCGACGCATGGCTTGCCGAAAGCGCGTTGATGAAGCGCACCTTCCGCACCTGCGCAATCATTGCGGGGATGATCGAACGCAGGCTGCCGGGTTATGCCGCGAAGACCGGGCGGCAAGTCACGTTCAGCGCCGATCTCATCTATGACGTTCTGCGCGAGCACGAGCCCGATCACATCCTGCTGCAAGCCGCCTTCGCGGACGCAGCGACCGGCCTTCTCGATATTGGCCGCCTCGGCGATCTCCTGCGCCGTGTAAAGGGCAAGCTAACGCATCGCGATCTCGAAACGGTCTCGCCCTTCGCCGTGCCGGTGATGCTTGAAATTGGACGCGTGCCGATTTTCGGCGCGGCGGACGACGCCGTGCTGGAGGACGCCGCCGCGAGCCTCATCGCAGATGCGACGGGAAAGCCCAACTAGCCTGGGGATAAGCCTGCACATCACCCGCTAGCGCCGACTCGAAGCGCCGCTATAGGATCGGGTGATGTTCATGCTCTCCGGTCCGCAGCGCAAAGCGCCTTCGCGCAGACGCGCCGACGCGCCAATGCCGCTGGTCGCGGTGGAGGGGGCATGTGCGAGCCTGAAATTGGCGGGCGTGCACGTAACGGCGCTGCCGTGCGGCGGCCTTTGGCTCGCCGAAAGCCGCACGCTGATCGTGTCTGATCTTCACTTGGAGAAAGCCTCGTCCTTCGCGCGGCGTGGCCAGATGCTGCCGCCTTACGACACCCGCGCCACCCTGAGCCGGCTCGAAGCCGCGATGAAAACGCAAGGCGCTGCGCGTGTCGTCTCGCTCGGCGATAGCTTTCACGATGTCGGCGGGCCCGATCGCATGGACGATGCGGACCGCGAACGGCTAAAATCGCTCGTCACGGCGGTGGAGTGGGTTTGGATCGAGGGCAACCACGATCCTGAAATCCCGGACGCGCTCGGCGGCGTTGTGACTGATGAAATCGTGATCGATGCTCTCACTTTGCGCCACGCGCCGAAACGCAATGCGGCGCCCGGCGAGATCGCGGGGCATTTGCATCCCTGCGCGAAAGTGTTCGGGCGCGGCCGCAGCGTGCGTGCGCGCTGTTTCGCTACCGACGGGGCGCGGCTCGTCATGCCGGCTTACGGCGCATTCACCGGCGGTT
>JBEVOS010000112.1:0-7618 GCA_040507435.1 Caulobacterales bacterium
GGCAAAGCTTAAGAAATCGGTGCTTTGTATCGATCGCGGGCAGCGCGTCGGCGGCGTCTGCGTACACACCGGCACGATCCCGTCGAAGACAATGCGGGAGACGGTGCTTAATCTATCTGGCTGGCGTGAGCGCGGCGTGTACGGCCGCGGCTACCGCGCCAAAGAAAATATCACCGCTGATGATCTGAAGCGCCGGCTCGACATCACGCTTCAGCACGAAGTCGAAATTCTCGAACACCAATTCGCGCGTAACAATGTGCAGGTGGCGCATGGTGCCGCGCATTTCATCGATCCGCATACCATTGAGATTGCGAACGATGACGGTGAAATCGTGCGCGCAAGCGCGAGCCGTTTCATCCTTGCCGTCGGCACCGTGCCTTATCGGCCCGTGCATATTCCGTTCGACGATGCAATCCTCGATGCAGACGAGATTCTCGAAATCAAGAAATTGCCGCGCAGCCTGACAGTAATTGGCGCCAGCGTGATCGGTATTGAATACGCCACGATCTTCAGCGCGCTCGATGTGAAGGTCACGGTTTTGGAGGGTGGCGATAGCCTTCTGCAATTCATCGATCGCGAACTTGTCGATGAATTCATGCATGATCTGCGCGATCGAGGCGTCACCGTTCGCTTTAACGCAAGTGCAGAAAAGATCGAGCGGCGCGGGCCGGATGCGTGCCTCGTGCAAACTGAAGACGGGCGCCAGATTTGGTCGGAGATGATTTTGTTCGCCGCTGGCAGGCAAGGCGCGGTCGGCGGGCTTGGCTTGGAAAACGCCGGCCTTCAAGCCGACGGGCGCGGGCGTCTTTCGGTTGATCCAAAATCATTCCGCACCATGGTTCCGCACATCTTCGCGTGCGGCGACGTCATCGGTTTTCCAAGCCTTGCATCAACATCGATGGAGCAGGGCCGGATCGCGGCGCGTATGGCGTTCGATGAACCCGCGCACGAACCGCCTGAATTCTTCCCCTATGGCATCTATTCCGTGCCGGAGATTTCCACGATCGGCATGACGGAAGAAGAAGTGCGCGGCGCGAAAATTCCGTATGAATGCGGCGTTGCGCGTTTTCGCGAAACCTCACGCGGCCACATCATGGGGCTCAATTCCGGCTTCATGAAACTCATTTTCTCGATGGAGACACGCCGTCTGCTCGGCGCGCATATCGTGGGCGAAGGCGCGACAGAGCTCATTCACATCGGACAGGCTGTGTTAAACCTCGGCGGCACGCTCGAATATTTCGTCGAGAACACCTTCAATTATCCAACGCTCGCCGAGGCGTATAAAATCGCAGCGCTCGATGCATGGAACCGCATGCCGCGCCTCAATCCAAGCACGCGCGAAGCGCAGGAGCTGAAAGAGGGCGGCGCGCGCGGCTAGCGCTATTCCCCCCGCACGCGCCCATCGCCTTCTTCGGCGAGCACAATGTCCGGGTTTTCTGGCGCGGGGCGTTCAAACAAACCGACATCCATAGGCGATTGCGGCTCTGGTCCTTTAAGCGGCGCGGCGACGCGTTCAGCGAGTTCGTGCCGCTCTGAAGGCGTAAGCGGCGCCATGGCGTTTGGCGGCGGCGCAGGGCGCCAGTACGAAATCGCGACAGCCATTTTGCCTTCGCGGTCGATGATCTCAGCAAGCCCGGTTTCAACATATTTGCGCCAGCGCTTCATCAAGCTTTTGCGCGTCGAATAAAGCTGCGGAATGAGTTCGCTGGTGCGTTCCGCCGGTTGGCCCAGCAGCGCGCGCGCATCGTCTGGCGTCCGCGCGCGGCCAAGCGGTTTGTGCACCGCTTGATCGAGCGTCCGCGCAACAGGCGCGGGCGCGGCAGGACGCCAATAGCGCACGCCGACGCGCCAAGCCTCGTCGCGCCAATACATTTCGAATTGCCCCCCGCCATAAAGGTCGGGAAAAGCCTCCTCAGCCGCCGCCGGCGTATCGAACGCGGCGGCCGCTTCCTCCACGGCGAGGAAAACGGGTTGACCGGCGCGTTCGCCAGCTTCCTCAGCCGTCCGCGCGCGGGGCGCATCGGCCTTCAAGGCCTCCGCCAGATTTTGCGCGATGGGAAACGCCGTCATTCCAAGATCATAGACACAAAAGCTCCAACTTTCTCCCCAGCCTTTTTGCCTCCCGGCGTTGCTTGTTTCACTCGCCCGTCCGGGTAAAGAGAGGCCACGAAAACACGCCGCCGAAGAACTCGCTGGGGAAGAGCATGAAGCACCGCCGCTTAAGCCGCATCGCCTTGGCCTTGGCGCCCATTCTGGCGCTGATCGCGTGCGACCAGGTCGGCTCGATCCTCAATCAGGAAAGCGCGCAGATCGAAGGGCCCGCGCCGCTCGATGACGTTCCGCTTGACGCGCGCGCCGTGTCTGGCGGCGTGCAGCCTCAGCAGAATGTGCAAGGCTTGTTGTCTGCGGAGCCGTTGCTTGTGGCGCCAGGCGAGATTGTCGTCGGCGCAAAGGTGGAATCCGAACTCGCGGAAACAGCTGCGGAGATGGGGCTCGCCGGCAGCGTGATTTCATCATTGCGCGCATCCGGTGAAGATGCGCTCAATCAATTGCCGCAAGAAGTGATGGCGCAGGTGCGTGCGCGTGCGGAAGCGGAAGCCACAGATAGTGCACGCAACGCTGCGCGCATCGTGCTGGAGCGATTAGGTGTTTCGGATGCCACGATTACCGCAGCGGCCGGCGGCGTCGTCACAGTCAATCTTGTGAACAATGGCGCGAGCCCAACCTCGTTGCCGCTGATAGGCCAGCAGGCGGCGCCTGATGCGGCGCAAGCTGAACCGCAAGCGATCGAGTGGAATCCCGATGCGCGCTGCCCGCGTGTCGTCACACAAGGCCAGCTTGAAAACGATGTCGCGCTCGCGATGCGCTGTGCGCTGACGCGTTTACAAGCGTCGCGCCAATTCGAATTCGCGGAGCCGAATTTTATCGGGACGGTCGAGTTCGATCGGATGCCGTGGAATCGCGCCAAGCAAACGCCCGCGCCACAGCCGAACCCGACTGTGCCGTCTGATCCGCAACGTCCTCAGCCGATGGCCGGCGGCTTGCCGAACGATCCGCTTTTGGCGCTGCAATGGAATTTCCGTCCGCGTGGTGCGGGCGATGGGCAATCGCCCGGCGGCGCTGGTTTTGAGACATTTTGGAAGGCGCATCAGATCGGGTCGCGCGAAGTGCGCGTTGCGGTGATCGATACAGGCCTTGATCTAAATCACCCGGAAATTCGCGGTTCGCAGAATATCGGCCGCGGCATCGACCTCATTTCGAACTATGAGCGCGGCGGCGATCAAAACGGCGTCGACGACGATCCGAACGATGCCGGAGACCGCTGCGGACAGCAGACGGAAAATTCCTATCACGGCACGCATGTGTCCGGCACGATTGGCGCCGTCACGACGAATGATCGTGTCGGCGTCGCTGGCGGCGCATGGAATGTCACAATCATTCCGGTTCGCGTGCTCGGCAAATGCGGCGGGGAGCTTTCCGATATTGTGAGCGGCATACGCTGGGCGGCGGGCGTCGCGCCCGCTGTCGCGGAGGATGGCCGCCAGATCGTCAATGCGACCCCTGCCGATATCATCAATATGAGCCTGTCGATTCAAACGGCGTGCCCCGCCTCGATGCAATCGGCGATCGACGCAGCGACCGCGCGCGGCTCTCTCGTCGTGGTCGCAGCGGGCAATAAATCGAACAACGCCAATCTCTATGCGCCTGCGAATTGTCAGAACGTCATCGTCGTCGCTGCGAATGATGAGCGCGGCAATATGAGCTTTTATTCGAACTTCGGGCCAGCCGTGGATATCCTCGCGCCCGGCGGCGATATTTACGCCGATAGCGACGGCGATGGACGCCCCGATGGCATCCTCTCATCGCGCGCATCGACAACGTCTTGCTACGATCCGCTCAACAACAGCGCTACGAATAGCGCCTGCTATTATGGCTTCCTGCAAGGCACATCGATGGCCGCGCCGCACGTATCATCGGCGCTTGCTTTGCTCGCGGCGCAAACCGGATTGCGCGGCGCGCAACTGGAGGACGCGCTCTTCACCCGCGCGCTTTCGCCAATTGAAGCCGCGCAGCGGCAAGGTGATTGCGCGCGGTTCCCGAACGCAACGCCCATTTCCGGTCAGTCAGGCGTATGTGATCGACCTGCGGGCCGCGGCATGCTTGATCTTGCGCGCGCGGCGCAAGGATTGCCCGGCGGATAGACCAGGCGGAGACAGTCAGATGGAGGTCGCGGCTTTGCGCACGTGGGGGCTCGTCGCCAGCGCCGCCGCGCTTGCGTCCGCGCTTACCATCGCCGCGCTTGGCGGTTGCGAGGACCGCACCGGTATGCCGCCGCCGCCCGCAGAGACACCAACCGAGGCGCCCGCCGTGATGCCGACGGTTACGCCGCGCCTCGACGAACCAATCGCCCAGCCGAGCGCATCTGAGACGCCGCCGCAACCGCTCGCATCGCCGCGCGTGCGCGTACGCCCCAGTTTTATCGTGCGGTTCGAGCCGCCCCATCCGCTGGCGCGCGCTCAGGAGATTGCGGCGCAGGGCCGTATGGAAGAGGCCGTGCGCACGGCGAACGCAGCATTGCGCAGCCGTGCCGACATGCGCGGATTGTGTTTTGAGCGCTTCACACTCGGCGCCGCCGAAATCGTCGTCGCTGCCTGCAACGGCGTAACGAACGCGGACGTATTTCAGCGGCGATGGATCACGCGCCTCAACGCGATGCGGGGCGTCGCTTATGCGGAAGCGAACGCGATCGCGCAGCCTGAAGTGCGCGCGAATTGATGCGCGCGCGGTTTTCGAAGCCGCGCAGGCGCGGTTTGCCCGCTCGGTATGAGCCGCGGCGCGACAAGAATGAGGGAAGTGTGATGCAGAGCGCGCTGGCGATGCCGCAAACCTATGAGACGGAAGAATACGCCGATCGCTTCATTCCAATTGGCGATGGCCTCCGGATTCACCTGCGTGATTACGCGCCTATTCTGCCTGAAACGGGGTTGCCGGTTGTCTGCCTGCACGGCCTGACGCGCAACGTGAAGGATTTCGAATTGGTCGCGCCGCGCATCGCCGCATTAGGGCGGCGCGTCGTTGCAATATCGATGCGCGGGCGCGGGCGATCGGATCGCGATCCAAATCCGGAGAATTATCAGGCTGGCGTTTACGCCGGGGATGTCACGAAAGCGCTCGACGCGTTGGATATTCATCGCGCCGTGTTCATAGGCACATCAATGGGTGGGATCATCACGATGCTGCTTGCGATGATGGCGCCGGATTACGTCGCCGCGGCGACGCTCAACGATGTCGGCCCGGTGCTCGATCCTGCGGGCCTAACGCGAATCAGCGGCTATGTCGGGCGCGGCCAGCCAGTCCCGGATTGGAACGCCGCTGCGGCCGCCGCGAAGCAGCTCACGGGCCATGCCTTTCCCGCACATGCCAATGACGACGCGTTCTGGCTGACTTTCGCGCAGCGCACATTCCGCGAAACAGGCGAGGGTAAGATCGAAGCGGATTATGATCCCATGATCGCGCTGGCCTTCGCATCGCCGGAAGAGGCGCCGCCGCCGGATCTTTCGCCATTCTTCCAAATGTTGGCGGCGCGGCCGGTGTTGGTGTTGCGCGGCGCGCTGTCCGATCTCCTGTCGCGTGAGGGCGTCGCCCACATGCGCGCGCTTAAACCCGATCTGTTCACGGCCGAAATTCCGGCAACCGGCCACGCGCCCACGCTCGAGGAGCCGGAAAGCTGGAATGCGCTCTTGGATTTTCTGGCGCGCGTTCCATAAATCGAGTCATGACAGACTCCGTCCTCGACATTCAAAATCTCGCCGTCACGTTCGACACGCAGGATGGGCCGGTCGAGGCGGTGAAGGGCGTGTCGCTCACGATTTCCAAGGGCGAATGCCTAGGGATCGTCGGCGAAAGCGGTTCGGGCAAAAGCCAAACATTCCTCGCTGCGGGCGGTTTGCTCCCTGAGAATGGGCGCGCGACGGGCGCCGTGCTGTTTGAGGGCAAACCGATCCTTGGTCTGCCGCGCAAAGAAATGAACGCGCTGCGCGGACGCAAGATCGCCTATGTATTCCAGGACCCGCTGACGGCGCTGACGCCGCATCTAACGATTGAAACGCAGATGGGCGAAGTCCTCGCGCATCATTTCGGCGTCAAAGGCGACGCCGCCCGCGCGAAATGCATCGAGTGGCTGGAGCGCGTGCGCGTGCCGGAAGCGCGCCGGCGTCTGGCGCAATATCCGCATGAACTCTCGGGTGGCCTACGCCAGCGGGTCATGATCGCGATGGCGATGCTGTGCGATCCCGCGCTTCTGATCGCCGACGAGCCGACAACGGCGCTCGATGCGACGGTGCAAGCGCAGGTGCTCGATCTGATCGAGGATTTGCGGCGCGATACGGGCGCCGCGGTCGCGCTGATCACGCACGACATGGGCGTGATCGCACGTATGGCGCAGCGCGTGATCGTGATGAAGCGCGGCGAGATCGTTGAAACGGGCGCTGTCGATGCGATCTTCAACGCGCCGCAGCACGAATACACGAAAATGCTGCTCGACGCGGTGCCGCGCATCGACGGCGAACGTCACGCAATGACGAATCCGGAAGGCGCGCCGATCTTGGTTGCGGATGACGTGAAAGTTCACTTTCCAATTCGCGTGGAGGGCGGCCTCTTCGGCAAAATGAAGCCGCTGAAGGCCGTCGATGGCGTTTCATTTTCGCTGCGCGAAGGCGAGACGCTCGGCATTGTCGGCGAGAGCGGTTGTGGGAAATCCACGTTGGCGCGCGCGATCGTGCAATTGCTCCCCCGCACAGCGGGCGCGGTGACGTTCCTTGGCCGTGGCCTCGTGAAAAACGAACAAAACGCGATCCGCAAAGCGCGCGAAGATTTGCAGATCGTTTTCCAGGATCCTTTGGCCAGCCTCGATCCGCGTATGAGCGTAGGGAGATCGATTGCAGAGCCGCTCATATCATTCGAGCCGTTGCTGAATGTTTCCGAGCGCGAAACCCGCGTGCGCGCCATCATGGAAGAAGTCGGCCTCGATCCCGGGTTGATCAATCGCTACCCGCACGAATTGTCGGGCGGCCAAAACCAGCGCGTCGGCATCGCGCGCGCAATGATCCTCAAACCGAAGCTCGTCGTATGCGATGAAGCAGTCAGCGCGCTCGACGTTTCCATTCAAGCGCAGATCGTGCAGCTCCTGCTCAAGCTTCAGCGCGAACATAAATTGGCGATGCTGTTCATCAGCCATGATCTCGCGGTGGTGCGCGAAGTGAGTCACAACGTCATGGTGCTCTACCTTGGCCGCGCCGTGGAATATGGGCCCGCTGACATCATTCTGAAAACGCCGGCCCATCCCTATACGAAGGCGCTGCTCGCAGCGGCGCCTACGCCCGATCCGGAAGCCGCACGCAATCGTCAGCGCGTGCGGCTCTCGGGCGATCTGCCGAGTCCGCTCGATACACGCGCGCCGCTACGCTTTCTGAAATCACGCATCATCGACAACCCAGATGCGCAACAATACACGCCGAAATGGATCGAGATCGCGCCCGGCCATTTTGTGGCGGAGCATGATCCGGAATTGGCGGCGGCGTGAGCTTATTGCTGCGGGATTTGGCCCGTGCGCCGCGCT
>JBEVOS010000137.1:0-8516 GCA_040507435.1 Caulobacterales bacterium
GCCCCGATCGCCCTCATCCTGCACAGCCATCCCCGCGCCGGCGGGAACATGAACGACCGGGTGACGGTCCAGCTTTACAAGCTGTTTTGCGACTTCGGCTTTGCCGTTTTACGCTTCAATTTCCGGGGCATCGGCCGCAGCCAAGGCGTATTCGACAACGGCATGGGCGAACTCTCGGACGCCGCCTCGGCACTCGATTACCTGCAAAGCATGAACCCGACCGCCGAGCAGTGCTGGGTCGGCGGTTACTCCTTTGGCGCTTGGGTCGGCCTGCAGCTCTTGATGCGCCGGCCAGAGATCGACGGCTTCGTGGCGGTCTCCCCGCCCGCCAACCACTACGACCTCTCCTTCCTGGCGCCCTGCCCCGCCTCGGGAGTCATCCTTTACGGCACGCGCGACAGCGTCACGACCGCCTCGGATATGGAGCGCGTCGTTTCCCGCATCCGCACGCAGAAGAATATCAAGGTCGATCACCAGCCGATCGAAGGCGCCAACCATTTCTACTTCGGCCCCGGCGAAAAGGATTTGCTGCCGGACATGGAAAAGAAGGCGCGCGCCTACGTGGAGAAACGGCTCTCGCAACCGCCGCCTCCGCCGCCGACAAGCACGCGGCGCTAAAATAAAATAAACCGCCGGCCACCGCGCCGGCGGTTTTGTTTTAGATGTGCAGCGCCCGCCCATAAGCGTCCAGCACGCTTTCATGCATCATTTCACTGAGCGTCGGATGCGGGAACACCGTCTCCATGAGCTCGCCCTCGGTAAGTTCGCCCGTCATGGCGACAGCAAAGCCTTGAATGAGCTCCGTTACCTCCGCGCCCACCATATGCGCGCCGAGTAATTCGCCCGTCTTCGCATCGAACACCGTTTTGACCATGCCCTGGTCCTCGCCCAGTGCGATCGCTTTGCCATTTCCAACGAACGGGAACCGCCCAACCTTCACATCGCGTCCCTGCTCTTTCGCTTTCGCTTCAGTGAGCCCGACGCTCGCGATTTGCGGATGCGAATAGGTGCAGCCCGGAATGCGCTCTTTCACCAACGCGTGAGCATGCTGGCCCGCAATGGTTTCGATGCATGCGACGCCCTCATGGCTCGCTTTGTGCGCCAGCCACGGCCCGCCAGTCACGTCGCCGATCGCGTAAAGCCCCTGCACATTCGTGCGCCCCAGCCCATCAGTGACGATGTGCCCGCGTTCAACCTTCACGCCAAGCGCTTCAAGCCCGAGATTTTCGACATTGCCTGTGATGCCAACAGCGAGGATCGCGTGGCTCGCCGTCAGCGTTTCGCTCTTGCCGCCCGCTTCCACGACAGCTTCGACGCCGTTCGCAGTCGCCTTCAAACTCTTCGCTTCCGTACTCGTCTTGATGACGATCCCTTCTTTTTCAAAACGCTTGCGCGCGAACACCGAAATCTCCGCGTCCTCGACCGGCAAAATCCGATCGAGCAATTCGATCACAGTGACCTTCACGCCGAACGCCGCATAGAAGCTCGCGAATTCAATGCCGATCGCGCCCGAACCGAACACCAAAAGACTCTCCGGCCATTCCGGCGGAGTCATCGCGTCGCGATACGTCCAGATACGCTTGCCGTCCGCCTTCAAACCGGCCGCGGGAATTTCGCGCGCGCGCGCGCCAGTGGCGAGCACGACATGCTTGGCTTCGTGCGTCTGCCCGCCCACGATCACTTTCGGCGCGCCGCTTCCCTTTTCGAGTTTCGCTTCACCAGTGATGACGTCGATCTTGTTCTTTTTCATCAAGAACTGGACGCCTTTTTCCATGCGCCCCGCGACGCCGCGCGAACGCTCAACGACCGCCGCGCGATCGAAGCTCACGCCTTCGGCTTTCAGGCCGTATTCCTTGGCGTGTTGGAAATTTCGGTACACTTCCGCGGAACGCAGCAGCGCCTTCGTCGGGATGCAGCCCCAGTTCAAACAAATCCCGCCAAGCTTATCGCGCTCAACGATGCCGACCTTCATGCCCAGCTGGCTCGCGCGGATCGCCGCCACGTAGCCGCCAGGCCCGGAACCGATGATGATGATGTCGTAGGTGGTCATACGTTTCCTGTCGGAGCCCCTGGCCCCTCCCCACAAGGGGGAGGGGAAGAGGTTGAAGATTGTCTCACAATAACATCGCCATCGGATCTTCGATGAACCCGCGGAACGCTTTCAAATAAGCTGCCCCAATCGCGCCATCGAGCACGCGGTGATCGCAGGTCAGCGTCACGCTCATCATCGTCGCGATCGCCAGCGCGTCATTCTTCACGATCGGCCGCTTTTCGCCGGCGCCCACGCTCATGATCGCGCCATGCGGCGCGTTGATGATCGAGGCGAAGCTCTTGATGCCGAGCATCCCCATATTCGAGATCGAGAACGTGCCGCCCTGATATTCCTCAGGCTTGAGCTTCCGATTACGCGCGCGCTCCGCAAGATCGGCCATCTCCGCCGAAATCGTCGCTAAACCCTTATGCTCGGCAGTGCGGATGATCGGCGTGATGAGACCGCCAGGAATCGCGACAGCCACCGCGATATCGGCGTGATTGTGCATCGCGATGCCTTCGGGCGTGTAACTCGCATTCGCTTCCGGCACGCGGATCAGCGCCAGCGCCGCCGCCTTGATGATGAGATCGTTCACTGAAATCTTCACGCCCTGATCGGCGAAACGCGCATTGATCTCCGTGCGCGCCTTCAAAAGCTTGTCGATCTCAAGATCGATATTCAGCGGAAAATGCGGAATGTCGCGGAAGCTCTCCGTCATGCGCTTGGCGATCGTCTTGCGCATCATGTCGAGCGGCACGAGCTGATAAGAGCCCTCCGGAATTCCCATCTGCTCAAGCGACAACGGCTTCGCCGGCGCTTCCGCTTTTTCCGGCACGGTGAGCGCTTTGCCGTTGGAGATCGGCGCACGCTTCGAAGCTGCTTCGATATCCGCCTTCACGATGCGCCCATGCGGACCCGAACCCGTAAGCGCCGATAAATCGATGCCGCTCTCGCCAGCAATCCTGCGCGCGAGCGGCGATGCGAAGATGCGCGACGTTTCCGAACCAGACTCCCTGCTCCCGCTCGATGGGGAAGCTGTCTCGCGTAGCGAGACGGAGGGGGCGGCTGCGCCGCCGCTCGTCTTGCTCTGTTGTGGAGCCGCCCCCTCTGTCGCCTTCGGCGGCGCCTCCCCCGCTCCAGGATCGCTTGCGATCCTGAAATCTTTATTTGCCGGCTGCGAAGCAGCCGGTGGGGGGGAAGAGGGAGTCTTATTCTGCGACGTAGCGGGTTTTACGCCACTCCCATCATCCAGCACGGCGATCGGCGTATTCACTTTCACGCCTTCGCTGCCTTCCTGAACCAGCAACTCCGAAATCGTACCTTCGTCGACGGCTTCGACTTCCATCGTCGCCTTGTCGGTTTCGATTTCCGCGATGACTTGCCCGGCGGAGACTTTGTCGCCCGGCTTCACATGCCATTTTGAGAGACTGCCTTCCTCCATCGTCGGCGACAGTGCGGGCATCAGAATTTCAATAGTCATCGATCAAACTTCCGGATCACGAATTCGATTCACGAATGGTGCGTTGCGCGACAATCCCAACCACGAAACGCGCGCCGCCAAAGTAGAGCAGGCTCACGGCAATCAGAGCGATAGCGAATATGCCAAGCATCTGCGCATTCAGCGGGATCATCTGCGCCAGCATCTCAGGCCCAGCTAGAACCACAGCGAGAACCAGCAAAAGCCCGAGCAGAAAAAGCGAAATCGCCAACGCGATCAGCATATAACCGAGCGCGAGCTTGGTGCGTTCAGGCTTTGGTATTTCTCGCACCTTTGCAAGGCGCTGCACCGCAAGTGCGACGATCCCAAAGAACAAACCGGCGCTCACACCAGCGCCGGGTAAATCAACCCCCATCGACGCCAGTACGCCCATCACGATCATCGCGCCGACGGTGCCGAACAGATAGATCATCGCAAACCAGCGCAAATTGTCCGGAATGGCCGCACTCGAAGCGGAAGGAAAAATACTGAACGCCATTTCCTAATCCGCCTGCGTCAGCTGAACTGGCACAACTTCAGCCTTCCAGCGATGGATAAAGGTAAGATACCCGAAAACGAGAATGACCAGCCCGAATGCGGTCCACACGCCGCCGCGCACGATCGTGTCGATGCTGAAGCCGGCAATGTCGACGCCTTGCGCATTCGCCAGCGCCGCCCGGCCCGCCGCCGAAAGACCTGTCTCGTCGCGAATTTCTTCAAGCCGCGAAACCAGCCCCTCATGCATGAGCTGACCGCCCACCATGATTGAGCCGAGCATCGCCAGCACAAACGTCACAAACAAGAAGGAAAGCAGCCGCGCCAAGAAATTCGCGCCGCCGATAAAATAATTGAGCGCAGCCACGTTAGCGGAGATCACCGTGAAAAACACCGAAACGCCCGCCAGAAGCAGGTTGGTGAATTCCACAAGCTGTTCGACAACTTCGGCTTCGCTCATGACGCCGCTCCCGCCCATACGCTGAAGCCGGCGCGTAAAGCGCCCTCCTCCCTCTCGCAAAGCGAAAGCGCGCGCAAAGGCGAAAGGAGGGCGCTCATGGCATTACGAACTCTTGCGAGGTTTGCGGCCGGGCTTCAGCGAAACGCCGAGCTCGCTGAAATCGCTGGCATGGACGATGCCCGCCATCTCGATCAGCTCACCGGTATAATTGCCAGAGGCGACTTCATCCGCGCAGAGCGGCACGACTTCCTCATATACGCCGTCTTCGCCGCCCTCGGATTTAATGAGCGCAAACGAAACGACGGGCTCGAAGCTCAGCGCGCCGCCCTCTTCAATGGCGACCCAAAAGCCATCGCCCGACGTGATCTGCAGAATGGTGTGCTTTTCCGCCATGTCAGCTCTCCCGGTAACAGACCGCTTTCGCGGCCTTCACGACATCCGCCACGCCCGGCAAAGCCATTGCTTCGAGATTAGCGGCGTAAGCCAGCGGCGCGTCCGCCTGACATACGCGAGTCGGCGGCGCATCGAGCCAATCGAATGCGTCAGAAATCACTCTTGCGCAGATTTCTGCACCGACGCCGCTTTGCCCCCAGCCCTCCTCGACGGTAACGAGCCGGTTCGTTTTCTTCACGCTTTCGACGATCGTCGCGTGATCAAGTGGGCGAAGCGTCCGCAAATCAACGACTTCCGCCTCGATGCCTTCCTTTGAGAGCTCCTCGGCGGCCTTCAGCGCAGCCCCGACCATTCGGGAATGCGCCGTGATGGTCACATCCGTCCCCGCACGCTTCACTTTCGCTTTTCCGATCGGTACGAGCCAATCATCGCCTTCCGGGATCTCAAACTCGGTTCCGTAGAGCATTTCGTGCTCCAGAAAGATGACCGGATTGGGTGAGCGGATCGCCGACTTAAGTAGTCCCTTGGCGTCCGCGGCGTCGTAAGGCGCGATCACCGTGAGGCCAGGCACATGCGAATACCAAGAGGAATAATCCTGGCTGTGTTGGGCGCCGACGCGCGCGGCAGCGCCGTTCGGTCCGCGAAACACGATCGAGGATTTGATCTGCCCGCCTGACATGTAAAGCGTTTTGGCTGCGGAATTGATGATCTGATCAATCGCCTGCATCGCGAAATTGAACGTCATGAATTCGACGATCGGCTTGAGACCCGCCATCGCCGCGCCCACGCCTAATCCAGCGAAGCCATGCTCGGTGATCGGCGTATCGACGACGCGACGGGGGCCAAATTCTTCCAGCAGGCCGCGCGAAACTTTGTACGCGCCCTGATATTCCGCGACTTCCTCGCCCATCAGAAATACGCGCTCATCGCGGCGCATCTCTTCAGCCATTGCGTCTCGCAGCGCATCCCGCAGCGTGATTTTCACAAGCTTGGCGTTCGCAGGAAACTCGTCATTCGCCATAGCGCTCGATGCGGCGAGAGGCGGTTTAGGCTTTACACTCGCTTCCGGCGCTTTTGTTTCCGCTGGCTTTGCAGCCGGCGCATCTTGTTTTTGAGTGGGCTTTTCGTTCGGCGTCTTCGCCGCGGGCGCGCCGCCGCCATCGTCCAGCACGGCGATCGGCGTATTCACCTTCACGCCCTCAGCGCCTTCCTTCACGAGGATTTCGCTGACCGTGCCTTCATCGACAGCTTCGACTTCCATCGTCGCTTTGTCTGTTTCGATCTCCGCTATCACCTGCCCGGCGGAGACCTTGTCGCCGACCTTCACGAGCCATTTCGCGAGATTGCCCTCCTCCATCGTCGGCGAGAGCGCGGGCATCAGAATTTGCGTGGACATCAAGCCAATCCGAACAGAGCGAGAAACACGAGAACGGTGCCGGCAATCCCAACGAACCACGCGAGCGGCCGCACGTAAGGAACGCCGAACAGATAAAGCAGCGCGTGCGCAACGCGCGCATAAAAGAAAAGCTGCGCGCCGAGAACTGTCGTCGGCGTTGAAACATTCTGCACCGCCGCGATGAGAACCAGCGGCGCAAACAAGATCAAACCTTCACGGTGATTATCTACGATCCGCTTGGTGCGCGCTTCCCAGGCGGTCTGCGGCTTCAGGCTATCGCGCGGCCCCGCCATCACCATGCCGCCCTGTGCCCGGGCAGCCGAACCCGCTTGGATAAGTATAAGTACGAATAACAACGCCACGGCGTAGGCGAGCATAGTCAGCTCAACGCTCATTTTGGCCTCCCTTTGTTTTTTATCGTTTTTATAGTCATCGTGGCCGCAGCACGAGGAAGTTGAGGAAAAGCGCAATCGCGAGCGCCCCAATGCCAGCGACCAAAACCCGGCGGCTTTGCAGAAGCTTGAGCGCGGCACGCGGCGGCAATTTCGCACGATCAAGTTCGAGTTCGGTCGCAAAGCGATGCGCGCGCTTGTCGAATTCGCCGCCCACTGCCTTACGCCATTCATTCACTGCATCGCGGCGCAGAAAGACTGCGCGGATCATCGCAGCGCCGGCGCCGGCATAGACGAGCGCCAAGATCACCAATTCGATCTCGACGATCTCGCCCATCAGCTTACGGCCTCAAGCAGAATGTCAGTATAAAGCTCGCTTGGGTCTGGCTCAGGGCTTTTTTGCGCGAAATCTGCTGCTTCAACCACGACCTCTCGCACTTTCCGGTCGATCTCTTTCAAGGAATCTTCGTCGGCATGGCCGCCGTCGATCAGCAACGCTTTCACATGCTCAATCGGATCATGCAGCGTGCGCATTTCATCGACTTCTTCGCGCGTACGGTATTTTGCAGGATCGCTCATCGAATGGCCACGATAACGATACGTCTTCATTTCAAGCAACGTCGGGCCCTCGCCCGCCCGCGCACGCGCAATGGCGCGCTCGCCCGCCGCTTTCACCGCAAGCACGTCCATGCCATCGACTTCCTCACCTGGGATAAGGAAGCTTTGCCCGCGCCGGTAAAGATGCGTCTCGGATGAAGAGCGATGTACGGCGGTGCCCATCGCGTACTGATTGTTTTCGACAACGTAGACGACCGGCAGCTTCCAAAGCTGCGCCATGTTGAAGCTTTCGTACACTTGGCCCTGATTGGCGGCGCCGTCGCCAAAGTAAGTCAGACAGACATTGTCGTTGCCGCGATAGCGGTTCGCAAAGGCAAGCCCAGTGCCGAGCGAAACCTGCGCGCCGACGATACCGTGCCCGCCGTAGAAATTCTTCTCGATGCTGAACATGTGCATCGAGCCGCCTTTGCCTTTCGAATAGCCGCCAATGCGCCCGGTCAGCTCGGCCATCACGCCGCGCGCTTCCATTCCGCACGCCAGCATATGTCCGTGATCGCGATAGCCGGTGATCACTTGATCGCCGTCTTTGGTCGCGGCCTGCATGCCGACCACCACGGCTTCCTGACCGATATAGAGGTGACAAAACCCGCCGATGAGTCCCATGCCGTAGAGCTGGCCTGCACGCTCCTCGAAGCGCCGGATCAGGAGCATCATCCGGTAATAGGAAAGCAGTTCGTCCTTCGTGGCGGTTGGAGCTTTGACCGTCCCATTCGACCCGACCATGCGCCTCGACTCCCGATCTTGTGCGGCGGCGGCGTCATCCGCGCACCGACGGAATCAAGAACGCCACAGATTCTTCTTTCCGTGCGACATTTGGTACGCGCCGGAGAGCTATGCGTCCACAAAGGGGCGCTATGGGCAGATATGCGGCAATGGAAACCGGCGCCAGGGTGTAAGCTGCGCCGCGGCCCTCAGCGCTGGTCGAGCGCGAACACGATCTCGTCAGATGCCCCGGCCGCAAGAAGAACGCGCGCGCGTTCATCCAGATAGTCGAGGTCGAGACTTTCTGGCCGCATGCGCGCCGCGCGGGCCTCAAGGGCCGCCTTCTCGACTTCAAGAGTGGAAATTTCCCGGTGCAGCGCCTCTTCCTGCGCCTGTAGCTGCATATACGCGAAGAGGCCCTGTCCGCCCGTCACGGCATGGGCCGAAAGATAAACAATCACCCCGCCCATCGCGATCGAAAGCGCCACGGATTTCGACTTTCCCACCACGCCGAACCCCTTTTTTTTGGCAAGTTGATTCTAAGAGGTTAA
>JBEVOS010000126.1:0-7872 GCA_040507435.1 Caulobacterales bacterium
GCCGCTCGCGCTGGATACGAGTTGAGATGCGCGCCCGCGGCTCGTATCCATGCGCGATGCCGTCCGCGCTGTTTCTCCGCCACTCGCCCTATGTGAATCCCGATCTCGCCGGCGAATGGCTCACCGCGCGCGGCTACGATCTGCGCGTCATCGATCCGCCGAAAGGAGAGCTCGATCACAATGCGATTCAAAACGCGGACGTGCTCGTCATTCTTGGCGGCGCCATGGGCGTCTATGAAGAGGAAAAGCATCCGTGGATCACGCCGGAAGTCGCCGCGATCCGCACGCGCCTCGAAGCGGGCAAACCGGCGCTCGGCCTCTGCCTCGGCGCGCAGATGATGGCCGCGGCTTTGGGCGCCAAAGTCTACAAAGGCGCGGCGGGAAACGAGATCGGCTGGCCGAAGATTTTTCTAACGCCGGAAGGTCAGCAAAGCCCGCTTCGCCCGCTCGATGGGATGGGCGTAATGCAATGGCATGGCGATACGTTCGATCTGCCTGCCGGCGCTGTCCGCCTCGCGCGAAACGGCGCTTACGAGAACCAGGCGTTCAGTTTCGGCAAGCATGGCCTGGCGTTGCAGTTTCATCTCGAAACCAGCCCCGCCGGGCTCGATCAATGGCTGGAGGATAAAACCGATACGTTTGAAGATCTTAAAGCAGCAGGCTGGACGAAGGAGACGCTCCGCGCCGAAACCGCTTTCGCCGCGCCCCTCGTCCGCAACGCAGCATTTGAGACGCTCGATAACTGGCTTGACGGCATAACCGGCGCGCGGCTTTGATCCGCGAACGGGACGAAACGGCAGGGGGCTAACATGGCGCACACGCCGCTGTTCGGAGCGCTTCAACGCGCACTGGCGCAGACGAACGTTTCGTTCAAACCGCGCGCGCTGACCCGCCGCTCCTTCCTGGCGATGGCCGCAGCGATCGCCGCCTGCCGGCCCCAGGAATCGAACGCTCAGCTCCCTTTGCCGCAAAACCGGGGCGTCGCGATCGTCGGCGGCGGCGCAGCGGGTTTGACCACCGCCTATCGCTTGAGCCTCGCCGGGCGCAGCGCGACGCTCTTCGAAGCCAGCACCCGTTTCGGCGGCCGGATGTTCACACGGCGCGAGTTCAACGAGGATCACCAATTCTGTGAGCTGGGCGGTGAGCTGGTCGATACCAACCACGCGGCGATCCGAAATCTCGCGCGCGAACTCGGAATAGGCATTCAGCGGCTCGCGCCCGAAGGCGATGAAGGCGAGGATCTCTTCAACTTCAATTATCGGCTCTACGCGACACGCGATATTCTGAACGCGCGCGGCGATGGAGAATTCGAAGCGGTCGCGCGCCGCATCGCCCGCGATCAGGAAGCGCTGCTCGACCGCAATGGAAATTGGACCCGCCGCGCGCGCGAACTCGATCAGATGAGCCTCAAAGCCTATCTCGATCCGCTCCGCGATCACGCGCCCGATTGGATCATCGCGCTGATCGACCTCGCCTACCTCGGCGAATATGGCATCCCCACGGATCAGCAAAGCGCGCTCAATCTCGTCGATATGATCGGCACGGATCGAAACGCCGGGTTTCAAATGTTCGGCGAAAGCGATGAAGCGTTTCGCATCGCGGGCGGTTCGTCCACGCTCACCGACGCGTTGCTCGCGCGGCTCGGCCCCACGATCGCGCAGCGCCCGCGCCATGTGCTCAACGGCGTCACGAAATTGCCGGACGGCGTACGCCTCAGTTTCGAGAGCCCGAATGGATTGATTGAAACGGACTTCGATGTTGTGGTGCTGGCACTGCCCTTCACGAAATTGCGCACCGTCTCCGGGATCAATTCGCTCGGCCTCGAACAAATCAAACTTCAGGCCATTCGCGAACTCGGCTACGGTGATAACGCGAAAATCATGGTCGGCACGAAATCGCGGCCTTGGATTTCCGACGACCGCGATTTTCCCACCAAATCGAATGGCACGTTCTATTCCGATCGAGGCATGCAAGTCGTCTGGGAAACGAGCCGCGCCCAACCCGGCGAGCGCGGCATTCTCACGAACTTCCTCGCGGGCGGCATAACCGATCGTAACGAAGCGATCCGGAAAATGGCGCTGGGTTTTCAGGCGATCTCTCCCACGATCGCCGACTCGTTCGATCTTTCCAAACTCGCGGATATGTTCTGGGCGCGCCACCAATACACGCTTGGCTCTTACGCCTCCGCGAAAATCGGCCAATACACGACGCTTCTCGAACAAACCGCGACGCCCGCGTTTGACGGTCGCATCCAGTTTGCCGGCGAGCACACGAGCAGTGATTTTTTGGGTTACATGAATGGCGCCGTCGAAAGCGGCGAGCGCGTTGCGTCCGCGCTTCTCGCACCGGGGAGCGTGCTGCGTTAACACCTCCGTGATCGCTTTGCGCCCATTCGCGACGCTCTCTATGCTGAGCACAGAAACGGAGCGAAAATGGGCATTGCACAGGATTTGGCGCTGATCGACGGCCTCGTGCGCTCGTTGATCGCCTATCGCCATATCCGGCCCGATATGAAGCGCACCGTCGCGGACGATCTTGAGGAAACCATAGATAAACATCGCGGCAATGTCGCGATCCGTTTCGAGGGCGCCGAGTGGACTTATGCGCAGCTTGAAGCGCGCGCGAACCGCTACGCCAATTGGGCCGCGGCGCAAGGCGTGAAACAAGGCGAGCGCGTCGCGCTGCTGATGTCGAACCGCCCGGATTACATCGCCTGCTGGTTCGGACTTTCGAAACTCGGAATCGTCAGCGCCCTTATCAACACCAACCTCATCGGCGGCCCGCTCGCGCATTGCATCAACATCGCAGAAGCGCGCCACGTCATTACGTCCGGCGACCTCGCCGATCACGCGCTGCAGGTGCGCGATCAGACCGCGCAGCCACGCGTGTGGACGCTCGACGGCGCCCATCAAGGCGCGGAGGATTTGGAAACAGCGCTTGCGGGCGTAAGTGATGCGCGCCCGGCAAGAAGCGTGCGTGAGGGCGTCAAACCCAACGATTCCGCGCTCCTCGTTTACACGAGCGGCACGACCGGCGCGCCGAAAGCCGCACGTATGACGCAAATCCGTACACTCGGCATGCTGCGCGCCTTCATTGGCGGCGGACACGCAACGGCGCGCGATCGCGTCTACCTCACGTTGCCGCTTTATCACGCGACGGGCGGGCTCACGGGCGTGGGCTTCGCGCTTGAATCCGGCGGCGTGCTTTTGTTGCGCAACAAATTCTCCGCCTCGCATTTCTGGGAGGATGCCGTCGCTGAGCGCGCAACGGTGTTTTTCTACATTGGCGAACTGGGCCGCTATCTGCTGAACGCGCCGCCGCACGATCTCGAAACCAAACACCAATTGCGCCTTGGCGTTGGCAACGGGATGCGGCCCGAAGTGTGGCAGCGCTTCGTCGATCGCTTCAAAATCCCCCGTCTGCTGGAGTTTTACGGATCGACGGAAGGCAACGTGAATATCCTCAACTTCGACGGCAAAGTCGGCGCGATCGGGCGCGTGCCGTCCTGGTTGCGTTGGCGTTTCAGCATTCGCCTGATCAAATATGATGTGGATGCCGATACTCCCGTTCGTAGCGCGGACGGCCTCTGCGTCGAATCCGATATTGATGAGCCCGGTGAAGCGATCGGCGAAATCAAGCCTGACGATCCGCGTTATCAATTCCAAGGTTATACGGGCGATCCAAAGCAGACGGAGAAAAAAATTCTACGCAACGTGTTTAGCCAAGGCGACGCGTGGTTTCGCACCGGCGATTTGCTGCGCAAAGATAAGGACGGATACTTCTATTTTGTTGATCGTATTGGCGATACGTACCGCTGGAAGGGTGAGAACGTTTCGACCAATGAAGTGGGGGATGTGATCTCAACTACCCCCGGAATTACCGAGGCCAATGTCTACGGCGTTCGGGTCGAAGGCCAAGACGGCCGCGCTGGAATGGCGGCGATCACACCTGGCGAAGGCTTCGATCTCGCCAAACTTTGGAAAACGGTGCACACCGAATTGCCCTCGTACGCGCGCCCGGTTTTCCTCCGCATCCAGCCGTCGATCGAAACCACTGGCACGTTCAAATACCGGAAAGTCGATCTCGTCGCAGACGGCTTCGACCCCTCGAAATCGCCGGGCGTGCTCTATTTCGACGATGCGAGTGTTGGCGGCTACGCACCGCTCACGCCCGCCATTTACCAAGATATTCAATCTGGCAATCGCCGCATATGATGATCTGCGCGATTGACGGCGCGCCGCCGCACGCCGAGTAAGCCGTCATGCCCGCGCAGCTTCGCCGCTTTCTGCCTCTGATCATCGTCGCTCTCGCGGCGCTGCTCTTTTTCGCAACCGGCCTGCACCGCGAAATCACGCTGGAAGCGCTTCAACAACGGCAAGCGGAACTCGCACGCCTCGTCGCGACGCATTTCGGCGCTGTGTTGCTGGTGTTTTTCGTATCTTACGTCATCGCCATTTCACTATCCCTGCCGCTCGCCATGGTGCTCTCAATTCTTGGCGGCTTTCTCTTCGGCGCTTGGCTGGCGACGCCAATCATCGTGATCGCCTCCACGCTTGGATCGACGATCTTTTTCCTGCTGGTGAAGCACGCGATCGGGCATCATTTCCACGATCGCGCGCGTGGCTGGATTGCGCGGTTAGAGAATGGCTTTCGCGAAAACGCCTTCAATTACGTATTCGTGCTGCGCCTCATTCCAGTCGCGCCGCTTTTCATGGTCAATCTCATCGCGGGTCTGCTCGATGTGAAAACGCGTGATTTCGTGATCGCGACATTCCTTGGAATGTTCGCGTGGAGCTTCATCTTCGCGAGCGTCGGCTATGGCCTGCGCCTCGCCTTTCACGCAGGCGAAAGCACAGACCCCGCCGCAGCGTTGCGCAGCGCGATTTTCTCACCGGAGATCATGTTGGCGCTCGGCGCCCTCGCCGTGCTTGGCCTCGCGCCCGTCATCATCAAGCGCGTACGCGCGCGCGCTTAATCCTTCGCACGCTCAACGTAAGAGCCATCCTCGGTCTGCACGACGACGCGCGTGCCGACGCCGATATGCGGCGGCACCATCGTCTTGACGCCGTTCGAAAGCTTCGCCGGCTTGAAGGAAGACGAAGCCGTCTGGCCTTTCATAACGGGTTCCGTCTCGACGATTTCCAAAGTCACGCGCGCTGGCAATTCGAGCGAGAGCGCTTGGCCATCGAACATCGTGAGATAGATTTCCATCTCCGGCATGAGATAGCGCGCATCTTCGCCGACCATTTCCTTGGAAACGGTGACCTGCTCATAATTATCCGGATTCATGAACACGTAGCCGGATTCATCATCGTACAGAAAAGAGTGCTTCACTTCCTCGACGAAGGCCTTTTCCATGCCGTCCGTGGTTTTCACGGTGGTTTGGGTTTTCACCCCATCCGTGATCCGGCGCATGATGATCGTCGTGGTCGGCGTGCCCTTGCCGGGCCGGAAGCTCTCCGCGGAGAGAACCACATAGAGTTTTCCGTCTTCGTGTTCGAGCACATTGCCCTTACGAACTTCGCTTGCGATGACCTTGACCACGATGACGCCTTTCCTGGAGCGGCCGCGCCGCCCCGACTTTCAAATTTCGGACGGCCTCATAACCCGCGCCGCCCCCTGGGGGAAGGCTAGGGCTGGGGAATGAGCGGCGTGGCGTCATGGTTGGGCGCGGAAAAGCATGCCGATAAGCGCCCTTTTCTCCTGGCGCGCGCGAAGGCGTTGTCCGCCGTCCGGGCCTGGTTCACGGCGCAAGGCTTTGTGGAAACCGATCTCGGGGCGCTCGTTCCGGTACCCGGCGCTGAAACCCATATCGAGGCGTTCGCGGCCGGGAACGGCTATCTGCACACCTCGCCCGAATTCGCGATGAAGAGCTTGCTCGCGGCGGGCGAGCGCAAAATCTTCCGCCTGGGGCACGCCTACCGCAAAGGCGAAAGAAGCGATCTGCACGCGCCAGAATTCACGATGCTCGAATGGTATCGCGCGGAGGCGCCCTACGAGCAGGTGATGGATGATTGCATGGCCATCGCGCGCGCCGCCGGCGAGGCGATCGGCGCATCGCATCTGCAATTTCGCGGCGCCTCCATCGAACTCAAAGCGCCGGCGCAAAAACTCTCCGTCGCGGATGCGTTTCAACGCTTCGCGGCGATCGACGTGCGCGATGAACGCATCGCCGCCTTCGCAAACGCGAATGTAAAGCCAAACGGCGACGACACATGGTCCGATCTGTTCAGCCGTGTGCTGGTGGAAAAAGTCGAACCCGCGCTCGATAAAAACGCAATGACGATCCTGTATGAATATCCCATTCCGGAAGCTGCATTGGCAAAACCATGCGCGCATGATCCGCGCGTCGCCGAACGCTTCGAGCTTTACGCCTGCGGCGTTGAACTCGCGAACGGTTACGGCGAATTGACCGATGCGGAAGAACAACGCCGCCGCTTCACCGCCGCGATGGATGAAAAGGAAAAGCGCTACGGCGAACGCTGGCCACTTCCGGAAACATTCCTCGAAGCGCTCGCGCATATGCCGCCCGCGAGCGGCTGCGCGATGGGCTTCGATCGTCTCGTCATGTTGCTCACCGGCGCCCGCCGCATCGATGACGTGCTCTGGAGCGCTGCGCCATGATTTTGGACCGCCGCCGGAATCGTGCGATATGCGCGCGCGTTCGGGGTTTGATCCATGGCTGACGGAAATGGGCTTGACCCGCTCGCGGAGGTTGCCCGCCGCTACGCTGTCGCAATCACGCCGGCGATGGATGCGCTGATCGACCCAGGCGATCCAAACGATCCCATTGCCGCGCAATTCGTTCCAACCATCGATGAACTCTACGCTGCGCCGGGCGAATTAGCCGATCCGATCGGCGATGACGCGCACACGCCCGTTGAAAACATCGTGCACCGCTACGAAGACCGCGCCCTGCTGAAGATCACGCATGTCTGCGCGGTGTATTGCCGGTTCTGCTTTCGCCGCGAAATGGTCGGCCCCGGCAAGAGCGCCGCGCTCGCGCCCGAAGCGCTCGAAAAAGCCTTCGCCTATATCGAAGCGACGCCCGCGCTTTGGGAGATCATCCTCACCGGCGGCGATCCGTTTTTACTGTCCCCGCGCCGCGCGAAGGAAATCACGCAGCGACTCGCCGCCATTCCGCATGTCAAAGTGATCCGCTGGCATACGCGCGTTCCAATCGTTGATCCCGCGCGCATAACCGGCGAATTCGCGAATGCGCTACGCGCTGACGGCGCAGCATCTTGGGTGGCGGTGCACGCCAACCATCCGCGCGAACTCACGCCGGATGCGCGCGCCGCGATTGGCCGCCTCGTTGACGCAGGCGTGCCGGTCGTCTCGCAAAGCGTGCTGCTCAAGGGCGTCAACGACAATGCCGAAACGCTCGAAGCGCTGATGCGCGCTTTCGTCGAAAGCCGCGTCAAACCCTATTATCTGCATCACCTTGATCTGGCGCCCGGCACATCGCATTTCCGCGTGTCGATCGAGGACGGGCAAAAGCTGATGACCACGCTGCATGATCGCGTGTCCGGCCTCGCGCAACCTGCGTACGTGCTCGACATTCCCGGCGGTCACGGCAAAGCGCCGCTCAACGCGCCGCATATCCGCACGGAAAATGATGCGCATGAAGTGCGCGATCGCCACGGCGTGTGGCGGAGCTACCCGCCACGAGAAACCGATTAAGTTGGGCGCGCGGCGGTGCTTTCCGGCTTGGCCGCAGACGGCGTGAACCCAAGCACCAATGCGCACGCGATCAAAATGCCGCCCAGCGCGTAGGGCGCGCTATGGCCCAGCGCATCGAACGTGATCCCCGAAAATACCGGCCCGATCACACGGCCCAGCGCCTGCGCGGATTGATTGAGGCCCATCGCC
>JBEVOS010000148.1:0-4322 GCA_040507435.1 Caulobacterales bacterium
GCGATGGCGATGGCGATGGGTTGGGCGCTGGCGCAGCGGGCCGGCTAGCCGGTTGGTTCGGCGCAGCGGCAGGCGTCGCGGGAGCGGGTTGCGCCGGCGCTTGGGCAGGCGGCGGCGCGCCATAGACGCCCCCTGGTCCCATCGGGAACGGGAAGGGTGGCGGCGTCCGCCGTCCGGGCGTAACCGCGCCGGCAGCAGGCGGCGTTGCCGGAGCAGCGCCAGCCACGGCGGCTGGCGGCGCATCAGCTGGCGCATCGGCGCCCTCGGGCGGAGCGGAGGCTGGCGCGGTCACTTCGCCGCCGGGCTCTTCGACGCCGCCGTCCGGTTCGCGCAACCGCTCGATCCGCGCGTCCTTCTCGAGCCGCTCGCGCAGCTGCTGGCTCTCCTGGAAGAGCATCCAGTTGATGATCTGTGGACGAAGCTCCTCAAGACTGGGAACACCCCGTTCGCGCCGGTCTTCAACGCGGATGAGATGCCAGCCGACATCGGTCCGCACCGGCCCGCCCACTTCGCCGACCGCCATATTTTCCGTGAGTTGCCGGATTGGTTCCGGAAGCGATTCGACCGCACGGAATCCAAGCTCGCCGCCCTCCGCCGCCGTCGCGCGATCCGTGGACACCTCAAACGCAAGCGCTTCAAATCTTTCGCCGTTATCGAGCCTTCTTTTGGCCGCGAGCGCAGCGTCCCGTGACTCGAACTGGATATGGCGCAAATGAACTTCCTGTCCTTCGCCCAGCCGCGACGCATTTTCGCGGTACGCCCGTTCGACGGCGCGCGGATCGGACGCTTTTTGCTGCAACTCTTCATAGATCGCGGTCGCAAGTACGCGCTCGCGCGCAAGCTGAAGCCGCCGGCGAATATCGGGCTCGCGATCGAGCCCACGGCTTTCAGCCTCCGTGGCGAAGAGGCGCACCTCGATCATCTCTTCGAGCGCTACGAAAAACGCGTCGGAATTGGCGTCGAGATCCTCGCCTTCCTGCAGCAAGCCGCGCTGCACTGCATATGTGCGCACATCCTCGATATAGATAGGACGCCCGTTCACAGAGGCTGCAACCACAGGATCTGTGATCACGCCGTCTTGCTGCTCACGTCCAAGGCCGCACGCTGTGAGCGTGACGCCAAGCACGAGACCCGCAAGCAACGCGGCCCAAATCCGCCACGACCGCGAAATGAACGTCATGAGCGCCTTCCCCGAAGCGGACAGGGCGTCTCATTGACACCGTCCGGGGGCGCTCTTAAGTCTCGCGAGAGCGCGAGTCGAGAGTGTTTTCGCACGCGCGCCTCATGCGCTGGGCCTCGAAAAATCAAGCAAACTCAACGCAAATGCCCAACCACGCCGCGTAGTGCGGCGCTTGAGGTGAAGACGTCGACATGTTGAACCTCGCGAAGCAAATTTTTGGCTCCGTCAACGAACGGAAGGTTCGCGCTTTGCGCGGGCAGGTCGCGCGCATCAATGCGCTCGAACCGAATTTCGAAGCGCTTAGCGATGAAGCGCTCCGGAATAAAACCAGTGAATATCGTCAGCGCATCGCGCGCGGCGCCAAGATTGACGATCTCCTGCCCGAAGCCTTCGCCACTGTGCGTGAAGCTGCGAAGCGGACTTTGGGGCTTCGCCATTTCGACACCCAGCTTTTGGGCGGCATGGTGCTGCATTCTGGCAAGATCGCGGAGATGCGCACCGGTGAAGGTAAGACGCTGGTCGCGACGCTGCCTGTCTATCTCAACGCGCTCGAAGCGCGTGGCGTGCACGTCATCACCGTCAACGACTATCTGGCCTCGCGCGACGCGGACTGGATGGGGCAAGTCTATCGCTTCCTCGGGCTGTCGGTGGGCAAGATCGTTCACGGCCTCTACGACAATGAGCGCCGCCAAGCCTACGCAGCGGACGTCACCTACGGAACGAACAACGAGTTCGGCTTCGACTATCTGCGCGACAACATGAAGTACACGCTGAGCGAGATGGTTCAGCGCGGCCACCGCTTCGCGATCGTCGACGAAGTTGACTCCATTCTGATCGATGAAGCCCGCACGCCGCTCATCATCTCCGGCCCGACCGAAGATAAGAGCGAGCTCTATCGCCAGATCGACGCGCTGATGCCGATGCTGAGCCCGGAAGATTTCGAGCATGACGAGAAACAGCGCTCGGTCGTCTATTCGGAAGCCGGCCAAGAGCGGATCGAAAATCTTTTGGTGGATAACGGCATTCTGCAGGGCTCGCTCTACGAACCCGCGAACGTCTCCATCGTGCACCACGCCAACCAGGCGCTGCGCGCGCACAAGCTCTTCCATCGCGACAAAGATTACATCGTGAAGGACGGCGAAGTCGTTCTCATCGATGAATTCACGGGCCGCATGATGCAGGGCCGGCGCCTGTCGGAAGGCTTACACCAAGCCATCGAAGCCAAAGAAGGCGCGAACATTCAACCAGAGAACCAAACTCTGGCGTCGATCACGTTCCAGAATTATTTCCGCCTCTACGACAAGCTCGGCGGCATGACCGGCACGGCGTCGACCGAAGCCGCAGAATTCGGGGACATTTATAAACTCGACGTTGTCGAAATCCCAACCAATCGTCCCATCGCGCGTAGGGACGATGACGACGAAGTCTACCGGACGGCGAAAGAGAAATTCAAAGCCGTCATCGCGGACATCGAAGAGACCCACAAAAAGGGCCAGCCCGTTCTCGTCGGCACCGTGTCGATTGAGAAATCCGAAACGCTGTCGGCAATGCTGAAACAGCGCGGAATTCCGCACCAAGTTTTGAACGCGCGCTACCACGAGCAGGAAGCGCAGATCGTCGCGCAAGCTGGCGTGCCCGGCGCCGTGACGATCGCAACGAACATGGCCGGGCGCGGCACCGATATTCAACTCGGCGGCAATTTGGACATGCGTTTGAAGGCGCAGCTGAAGGGCGATGAAAATCCCGATCAGATCGCCGCGATGAAAAAACAAATCCTCGCGGATATCGAAGCGAAGAAACAAAAAGCGCTGGCCGCCGGCGGTCTTTATGTTCTCGGCACGGAGCGGCACGAAAGCCGCCGCATCGATAATCAGCTGCGCGGCCGTACGGGCCGTCAGGGCGACCCTGGCAAGTCGAAATTTTATATCTGCTTAGAAGACGATCTTTTGCGGATTTTCGCCGCTGAGCGTCTCGATGCGATCATGCGCGGCCTCGGCATCCAAGAGGGCGAAGCGATCGTCCACC
The DNA here is from genome assembly GCA_040507435.1 of Caulobacterales bacterium. Classification (GTDB taxonomy): domain Bacteria; phylum Pseudomonadota; class Alphaproteobacteria; order Caulobacterales; family Aquidulcibacteraceae; genus JBEVOS01. Next base: position 3,206 of record JBEVOS010000148.1, read on the forward strand.
CATGGATGAACAAAGCGCTGGAAACATCGCAGCGGCGCGTTGAGCAGCGCAACTTCGAAATCCGCAAAAACCTCCTCAAATACGATGACGTCACGAACGATCAGCGGAAGGCGATCTTTGAGCAGCGCATCGAGTTTATGCGCACCGCTGATGTTTCGCCCATCATTCGCGATATGCGCCATGACGTGTGCGACAAGCTGATCAGCCGCCACATGCCGGAAAAGGCGTACCCAGAACAATGGGACATCGCAGGGTTAGCGGAAGAAACTATTGAGATTTTCGGCATCGAGATGCCGTTCTCAGACTGGGCGGCGGAAGAAGGCATCGCGCACGAGGAAGTGCTGGAGCGCATGATCCGCGAAACCGATCGCGCCTATGCTGGCAAGGCGGCGCAGCTCGGGCCGGAGCGGCTGCGGTCAGTCGAAAAGCAAGTTCTGCTGTCGGTCGTCGATATGCGCTGGCGCGAACATTTGAGTCAGCTCGATCATCTGCGCAGCGTCATCCACTTGCGCGGCTATGCGCAACGCGACCCGCTTAACGAGTTCAAGACGGAAGCGTTCACTCTGTTTGAACGCATGTTGTTGGACTTGCGCACCACCGTAACGCGCATGCTGATGCAATTGCAGATCGGTCAGCCCGCGCCCAGCCAACAGCCGCCGCAATTGCAAACAATTGAAGTGCATCGCGATCCGCTCACCGGCGAGAACGAGATGGATAGCGGCTTCGACCGCCGCGATCCCACGACATGGGGCAAAGTCAGCCGCAATGCGCCTTGCCCATGTGGCTCAGGCAAAAAGTATAAGCATTGCCACGGTGTCGTCGGCGAAGCTGCCCGCGCTTAGCAGGCAAAGGGTTCCGCTTCTATCAGTCAGCCGGCGCATGGTGCGGGCGGCGCAGCTTAAGCTCGGTGGCCATGGACGTGATCTCGTGCGTCGGCCGCCCAAGGGTCTGCGCAATAAGCTCTGCCGGAACATTCTCTTTCCAAAGCTCTGCAAGCTTTTCGACAGACGCGAGCGACCAGCATTTTTCAGCGTTAAGGGTGACGTTGTCGCGCATAGGCTCACCTCCTAGAACGCAATCAACGCGCGGACGTTAGGGAAGTTCAAGCAACGACTGC
>JBEVOS010000183.1:0-6668 GCA_040507435.1 Caulobacterales bacterium
ATGTGGCGATCCTACGCGCCGGGTGCAGAATGGGCCTGGAGAGAATACCTCCTCACGACCTGCGGCATTCGTCCAATCGTCTGAACGGGGCGCGTGGAAGCGTCTACTTAGCTCGTCGCAAGGCGAGCATTACCCTGGCGTGGAAACGCGCCCCGCCTCCCATCTGAGGGAGGCAAAACAAAAGACGCCTCCCACTTCTGGGAGAGGAAATGCGGAGAATTTTCAAGCGAAACGGCATTGGCCGCCAAAACGCATGCGCGCAGCGCTGATACGGAACCCAGGGCAAGTGTTGCACACCCCGCACTGGGTTCCGGGTTCTCGCTCGGCGAGCCCCGGAATGACTGAAGATTATTTAGGCTGCACGCTCGTCTCGATCGGCAGCCCATTTTTGATTGCGAGCGTGACAGGCGTTCGTTCTGCAATATCTGCGAGCCGCGCGATTTTCGTTTCGTCGAGTGCGCCCGCGATGGAAAGGATACGATCGATCTTCGCGGCGTCGCCGTCTTTGTAGTAGCGCAACGCCACGCCGACATTCTCAAGCGGCCATTGTTTGCGTTCGGCATACATTTTCAGCGTCATCGCCGTGCACGCGCCGAGCGACGCCAGCAGCAGACCGAATGGCGCTGCGCCGGCATCCTTGCCGCCCCCGCTTTCGGGTTCATCGGAGATGATGACATGTTTGCCGGATGTGATTGTGGTTTCATAAGCGACCGCGCCAATGGACGCTTCAGCGCGCGCAATCGTGCGTCCCGTTTCGTTCATATCGGCTCCTCAAGCGTCATCCGGCAGTGGGATCATTTCGGCGTTATCATGCGACGGCAAAGCGATGCGGCCAGCGCGCCAATCGGCCTTGGCTTGCTCGATGCGGTCTTTGCGCGACGACACAAAATTCCAGTAGATGTGCCGTTCGCCGAGCGGCTCGCCGCCGATGAACAAAATCGTTGCGTCGTTGCTCGCTTCGATCGCCGGCGCCTCGCCTGTTTTGAACACAAGCATCGCCCCGCCGGCGTAAGATTGGCCTTCGCACGTCACATCGCCGCGCACGATGTATGCGGCGCTTTCCGCGTGCTGCGTTGGCGGCGCAAAACGCGCGCCTTTCGCCAATTCGACATGCACGTAATGCAATGGCGACAGGGTTTTCACCGCGCTCTTCAAGCCGTAAGCCTCGCCCGCGACGAGACGACCCGACACGCCCGCTTCTTCGAAACTCGGCAAATCGCTCATTGCGTAATGATCGAAGCCCGGCGCGCGCTCTTCTTCATTTTCCGGCAGCGCGACCCAAGCTTGCACGCCGTGCAGAGATCCGCCGCTTTCGCGCAGCGTATCGAAGCGCTCCGAATGCGAGATGCCCTGCCCGGCCGTCATCCAATTCACTTCGCCAGGCTTGATGAGCTGCGTCACGCCCGTGGAATCGCGGTGCATGATTTCACCGCGAAAAAGATAAGTCACAGTCGCCAAGCCGATATGCGGATGCGGGCGGACATCGGTTTCGCGCGGCACGGGCGCAGGCAAATCAACCGGTCCCATGTGATCGAAAAAAATGAACGGCCCGACCATGCGGCGGCGCATGAACGGCAGCACGCGGCCAACCTCGAAGCCGCCCAGGCTTCTGCGGCGCGCTTCGATCACCATTTCCACCATGGACTGCTCCTGAGTTACCGCGCGAGCCCTGATTTATCGCGCAAGCAATGCGTCGATCAGCGCCTGCAATTCTCCGCGTTTTATCAGTTTAACGCCGGAGCGGTCGATTTGAACCCAGCCATCGTCGCCCCATTCGTGAAGCTTTCGATTGACCTTCTCACGAGACGCGCCGATGCGGCGCGCCATTTCGGTTTGCGTCAGCGTTACGCGATCGCCAGCGGCTTCCTGCAGAAGAAGCCGTGCGAGCTTGCCGCCAAGATCGAGCAAGGCTTCGTCTTCGAGCTTCGCATCGGTGACGCGCAACCGCCTGCTCATTTCAACGACGAGATCGATCAAAACACGCGGCTCAGCCATCAGCGCGCTCAAAACCGCTTCGCGTCCAATCTTCAGAAGCCGGGATCGCCGCAGCGCGCCGACATCCGCAGAGCGCGGTTCGCCGTCGAGCACGGCCATCTCGCCGATCACGCCGCCCGCGCCGAGCGCAGCGATCCGCACATCACGTCCGCCCTCGCTGGTGGCGCGCACCTCGACCTCGCCTTCGAGCACGACGAAAAGCGCATCGCCCGGCTCGCCCTTCGCAAAGAGCTGCCTCCCAGATTCCAGAGAGACGACGAGCCCAGCCGCCGCCAAGCGTGTACGGCCGTCTGGCGAAAGACCACGAAACAAGTTCGAACGCGCGAGCGCGGCTTCAACACCGCTCAGATCAGGCCCGCTCGCAGCTGCCGGCATCGGAGCCCCCAAGAAAATACCTTCATGGGAAGTGACGCAGGTCACACCATTTCGCAAGAGCAAACTTCTAATCTGGGCATCCGCGCTATCCGGTCGCCCCCAGCGATCTTTACCCCCAGCGAGCGCGGGAAAGGGCGCGGAGATTGGCTCGCTCCGCGCCCTTTTTCGCGTCTTCGTCAATCTGGAAGCGTGCGGGCGATGCGAAATCCAATATTGCCGTCCCGCACGTCGGGGCCCGCACGACGGCGATTGGCGGAACGCAGTGCGCTCGCCGGATCGCGATAACCACCACCGCGATATGCGTGCGCCGCGCATCTTGCCGCCGTTACCGCGGCGCCGTCGCCGGGCGCTCCGTCATAAGTTTGGACGTAGCAATCCTCGACCCATTCCCACGCATTTCCGTGCATGTCTTTCAGGCCAAACTGGTTGGCCGCGCGGCCGCCGACGTCTTGCGTGGCGCGGGCGCCAAAGACAGCATCGTCACGCGAAATGCGAGGGCCTGTCGCGTAGGGCGTGCTCGTGCCGGCGCGGGCTGCGTATTCCCATTCGGATTCCGTCAGCAGACGATAGCCGCCCTCGGTGCGCGCATTCAGCCAGCGCACGTAAGCCTGCGCATCATTCCACGACACGCCGAGCACGGGACGCGGGCCGCGCCCGAACCCGCGATCACTTGGCGAAAAGCCGCCGCATCCGCCCGTGGCAAGGCATGCATCCCATTCCGCGAACGTCACTTCGTTCGTCGATACTGCGAACATCGCTATATCAACTTGGTGCTGCGGGCGCTCATTCGCGAACGATCCGGCTTCATTTACGGCGGAGCCCATGTTGAGACGCCCCGCCGGCACGACCGTCATTTCCGGGCAGAATTCGCAGTCTTTGAACGTCTGCGCCGCCGTCCAGCGCGCCGCTGCAGACGCTTCGGCAGCAGCGGGCGTGACCGGCGCAGCGACGGGCTCCACAACGGGCGTCGCCGCCTCCGCAGTTTGCGCTTGACCGCCTTCGATCCATCCCTGCGCGCGTCCGAATTTCACCGCGAAGGGCGTAGCGACGCCAATTGCCGCCGCAATCACGACAGCCGCGAGACCGACGCCAACGCGCTTTACTACGCGCTCCGTGCGCTTGCGGCGCGACAGAATTTCAAACGTGTGGACGCGCTCTTCCATGTTTTCGAGCGGCTGGCGCCCGCGCGCTTGAAACGCTGCTTGCGGCGAGTTGCGCGCCATGGACCGAAATTCGCCCGAGACCAGCGCAGCGCCCGGCTCGGCCAGGGATTGCAAACGCGCGGCGACGTTCACGCCGTGACCCAGCAAATCATTGTTGATCGTGACAATCACATCGCCGACATGCGCGCCAACGCGGATGCGCGGCTCGCCGCGTTTGCGCAAATCGAGCAGTTCTTGAATGGCCGCGAGCGCGGCGCCGGCGGCGGCGAATTCGAGCATGAAGCCATCGCCCGCCGTGTTGAAAATGCGACCGCCATGCTTGCTGGCGACTTGGCCAATCCGATCATGCAACGTCGCGATATGGCTCGCCGCGCGGCGCTGATCACGCTCGCTCAGGCTCGAAAATCCGGCAACATCAATGGAAACGATCGAGGCGAGCTTGATCGTTTCGGTGTGGCTCTCAGCGCTCATTTTGCTCCCCAGCGGCTTGAGCGGCGCTACGGCCGCCGATCCGGCCGAAGGCGCGCCATCTTCGGGGAAAACAGCGCGTTCGGAAAGAGCGATCTTTCTGGCGCGCGCGTTTTACCGGGAGGCCGCCCTTATGGCGCGCACCCGCGGCTCCAACTCCCGACGGGCGCGGCCCTGGACATCGGATTCGTAGCGGAAAGCCCCCCAGGGGCCCGACACTCTGAACGGGATCGCGAGAACAGCCCGCTGAGGAACGACTCGTACGTCCATCGTGCGCTGCGGCAGATCGATGACGCCCAAGCCGCGCAACTGAAGATCGGGCGTGTTGAAGCTGATATTTTCCGTGCCCATCACGCCATCGGCGATCGCGAAACTTGCGCTCATGCCTGTCAGTTGCGTGCGCGCGTTTGGCGATACGAGATCATTGTTGAGCGCGCGGCGGATCGTGGTCGCAACGCCGCCAAGATCGACGCCGTGCAGCACGCCGCTGCGCAATTCGAACGTCGCGCGGCCATCCAAACTCCGTATGAGCGACGATTGATTTTGACCGTTCATCCGCACATTGAGATTCAATTCCGTGCGGCCTTCGAGCTTATCGTAGCCAAAAGCGTCCGACAGAAATCCGCGGGCTTCGACGCCATCGGCGACAAGTTCCTGAACGATACGGACCTCAGGCAGACGCGCATCAAATTCCAGGCGCCCCCTGCCAGATCCGCCGTACATGTCGACCCGGTGAATCGTCGATGCGAGATAGCCGTCATTGATAACGAGCGACATCAGCGTGCGTTGCGCCTGGATACGATGGATTTTCAGCGGGCCGGTTGTGATCTCAAGATCGGCATTGATCGCTTTCAATCCCGCGAAATCGAATGGCGTTTCGGTAGGCGGGGCCGTCACATCGACGACGCGCGCGGGCGCCGCCGCCGCCTCCGCGATCGCTTCCCGATTTGCGGACGGCCGCGTCGCTGCGGCGAGATACGGGTTGAGATCGACGTCGAAGACTTCAAGACGGCCACTGACGTATGGCTTGTTCCGAAACTCGCGCAGCACAAAATCGCCGCGCCCCGCGATCTGATCGACGTGAAATGCTGCGTTTTCGAAGGAAACTTCGCGATCGCCCGTCGCGATCTTGCCCGTTACGCTGAACGCTTCGAGGCCATAGCCTGCCTCAATCGGTGCAACGAGCCATCCAATGACGCGGCGCAGATTTGGGCCGGTCGCTTCAACATCGCCGGCGTAATCGCCCGTTTCAGTCGCGAGTTCGCCATCGAAACTCGCTTCCAGCAATTCGCTCCCAATCGTCGCGGATATGCGTGTCTTCGCGCCGCTCAATATGGCGCGTGGCGCGGCGGCGGTCACATCGAGTTCAACGTTTTGACCAGCGTAGTTCAGGCTTCCCGCAATATCTATCGGCGCATCGAGGCTTTGCACCGAGGTTTTCATATCGACGTCAGCAACGCTCCAGCCGCCGTTTTTTCGTGCGTCAAAGTAGCTGATTTCGCCGTTATCGATGACAACTTCGCGAAGCGTGAATTGACGTTGTGCTTGCTGCGGCTGCTGTTGCGGCGGTGGTGCCTGATTGACGGGCGGAGCGGATGGCGGGCTTGGCTGACCCGGCGGCCTCCGTTCGAAAGACCAATTCGGCTCGCCTGCCGCGTCGATCTCCAGCGCAATGCGCGGGTCTGTCAGCACGAGGCGGCGCACAATGACATCCCGCCGCAATACGAGCGGCAAAATCTCCACGCCCAAGGAAATCGTCTTCACCGACGCCAGCGCCGGCGCACGCCCCCCTGGAACATTTGCGAGGCTTGCATCATCAGCGCGAATGCCGATTACCGGATAGAAGCTGACGCCGACATCGCCAGTGATCGTCAGGTCACGATGGGTTGCGCTCTCAACGATCCGCTCTACCTCGCCGCGCATATCCAAGCGCGTCAGCAGGAAGAAAATCCCGCCAGCCGAGGCCAGCGAGAAGGCGACCGCAGCGCCCAAAATATAGATCACCCATTTGACGATAGGGTTTTTCATCGGCGCTCCTCCCCGGACGGCGCGACCATAGCCGCTTCCGCCTGACGCGGAAGCCCAGTCGAGGCGGTTACGGACTGGTCGTTACGGACTGGCGCGCGCGGCCAGCCGCGCTATCTAAGGACCAAGCAATCTCTTCCGCCAAAGGCCGCTATGTCAGACCCCGTCCCCGTCACCGTGCTCACCGGCTATCTCGGCGCCGGAAAAACCACCCTCCTCAACCGCATCCTCACCGAACAGCACGGGAAGAAATACGCCGTCATCGTCAACGAGTTCGGCGAGATCGGCATCGACAACGACCTCATCGTCGACGCCGATGAGGAAGTCTTCGAGATGAATAATGGCTGCGTCTGCTGCACTGTGCGCGGCGACCTTATCCGGATCATCGAAGGGCTGATGAAACGCAAGGGCAAGTTCGACGGCATCATCGTTGAAACAACGGGCCTCGCGCAACCGGCGCCGGTCGCGCAGACAATCTTCGTCGATGAGGATGTAAAGAGCCGGACCAAGCTCGATGCAATCGTCACGGTTGTGGACGCCAAGCATATCGCGTTACGGCTCGCGGATGCGCCGGAGGCGCAAGAGCAGATCGCTTTCGCCGACGTGATCCTTCTGAATAAAACGGACCTCGTTGCGGAAGAT
>JBEVOS010000205.1:0-3445 GCA_040507435.1 Caulobacterales bacterium
CGCAGCGCCCTTCGGTTGGTTGTATCTTTTGTCCCCCGCGCCGGTCATAGCGTTCGGCGCGCTGTTCCTGATGCAAGTGCCGCTTGCTTGGCACAATGTCACCAGCTTCACGATTGGTCAGGCGCTCGCGCCCGTTCGTATGCGTGCGACAGCATCTGTCATTATGTCGATCATGGTCACGCTATCGGGGATTGGACTGGCCCCGCTCGTTGTGGGCGCGTTGAACGATTATTTTCTTCCCCGCTTTGGCCCAGACGCCATCCGCTATTCGCTTACTATCATGTTCGCATTCGCGATCTTGGCGTCGGCTGCGTCCCTGCTTTCCACCATCTGGTTGAAGTCAGACTTGAGCCGCACACAGACTGAAAACGCGACTTAGTCACCGGTGAAGCGCGGCTGACGCTTCTCGCGGAGCGCGGCCACGCCTTCATGAAAATCCGATGAGGTCAGCGCCTCGCGTAATACGGCGCCCGAATATTGAATGGCTTCGCGCAATGTTTGTTCGTCCGCGAGGCGAAGCTGCTCCTTAATGACGCGCAGCGAGCGCGGCGAGCCGTTGGCGGCAATGTCGCGCGCGTAGGAAAGCGCGTAAGCTGCAAATTGTTCGTGTTCGATCACGGTGTTGACTAAGCCGATGCGCAGCGCATCTGCCGCGTCGACGCGACGTCCGCTCAGCATCATTTCCGTCGCCGCGCTCCGGCCGATCAAGCGCGGCAATGTCCACGCGAGACCGGACTCTGCGATGAGGCCGCGTTTTGCAAACACCGCAGAAAAAAATGCATTCGAACTCGCGAGGCGGATGTCGCAAGAAATAGCGAGCGCAAGCCCGGCGCCCGCGCATGCGCCGTTGATCGCCGCGATTACAGGCTGCGGCATGACTCGCGCGACCTGATAGCGCGCGCGCAAATAGTCCGGGACGCTCGCCCACGCGTCAGACGCCGCCGTTGCAGAATCGGACAAAGTCGCGCCGCTATCGTTGACGAGCGTTTGTAGGCGCCCGGCATCGGCCCCAGCGCAAAAGCCGCGCCCAGCGCCGGTTATCAGCACGACGCGTACTTTCTTGTCCTGCGATAGACGCGCCATGCACGCATCGTAGGCTTGGCCCATTTCAAGCGTGATTGCATTCAGCTTATCGGGACGATTGAGCGTGATGGTTGCGACGCCATCTTCGATTTGACAGAGGAGTTCGTCGGTCATTACCGCGTCCCTTCACCGAGCGAATTTATTGCTGCTGTTGTTCTTGCTGATGCGCGAGGCCGATTTTTTGATTTGCGGCGCGGCGCGCCCTCGCCATCGTGACGAAGGCGTCCCGCTCTCGCTTTAGCAGCGCGTTCGTATCGGCTTCATCGGCGTTGCCGTAGAACATATTTTTAGTGAGACTTACGCCAAGGCGATCATATTGCGCCATGCGCGCCGCCATCTTGAGGGCCTCATCGACAAGCGCGTCATCCGGAAAAACCGATGTAATGAGGCCGGCATTCAACGCTTCCGCTGCGCTTAGCGTGCGCGCATTCATGCAAATATCCATAGCGCGCCCAAAGCCGACAATCCGCGGGAGGAGCGCGCTGGCGCCGAGTTCGGGCATGGTTCCGAGCGACAAGAATGGAAATGAATAGCTCGACCCTTCGGCGCCGACGCGCAGATCGAAGGCCAGCAATTGCGTAGCGCCCATGCCAATCGCCTTGCCGCGCACCGCGACAATATTGGGCTTCGAGCGCGCCAACAGATGAAGCCAGCTGGTGTCATCGGCCATGGATTCCATCGCCGCGCTGGTGCGTTTGCCTGTCACAGGATCTGGCGGCTGGGGCGGCTCGCGCAGATCTGCGCCGGAGCAGAACACCGGACCGTCATGCGTGACGACAATCGCGCCAACAGCGTCATCGCTATTCGCGCGCTCGACTGCCGCAACGATGGCGCGATACATCGCAAGGCCAAGCGCATTTCGCTTGGGCTGATTATCATACGTTATGAGCGCGACATCGCCCCGCGTCTCGTAGCGCACAATCTCGCTCATGCTCGCTCCCATTTTTTGTACAATTCTATCGCTTTTCCAAAGACGCGCGGTAGGCCCGCGCGGTCAAGCGCATCACGCGCAATCCATTCCCCCGTCGCGTTCGATTTTGACTTCGTGATGAGCGCGTAAACATCCAGCGTCAGGCCGAAATGCGTGAATACGTGGCGCACGGCGCCGATCGCCTTCCACTTTCCCTTCGCAGGAGCGTGCGCGACAGCCTCATCGCTTGAAAGCGGCGCGGAGCGCCATTCCGTGGTCGGCAGACCGCTCATGCCGCCCAGCAGGCCTTTGTCTTCCCGGCGCACAACAAGAACAGCCCCGTCTCGCTCGAGAATGAAAACCGCGCCGCGCCGTTCGGGGCGTGCGTTCTTCGGCAGGCGCCGGGGGTAGGTTTCCGGCGCGCCGGATGCGTTGCCTGCGCAGGCTTCGCTCCATGGGCACAAAAGGCATTTTGGCGCTGCTGGCGTACAGATCGTGGCCCCGAGATCCATAAGCGCCTGCGCATAGTCGCCCGGCCGATCCGGCGCGATAAGGTCCCCCGCCAACGCAACCAGCTCCGGCTTGGCGGCCGGAAGCGGCACTTCGACTCTTCGTAGCCTGGAGATGACGCGTTCGACGTTCCCATCGACGACATTGGTTGGGAGGCCGAGCGCGATCGCGGAGATTGCCGCCGCCGTGTACGGGCCAACGCCGGGCAAGGCGCGCCAGCCCGCCTCCGTTTGCGGAAAACCCTCCTCGGCCAGAATCAGAGCCGCAGCATGGAGGTTCCGGGCGCGGGAGTAATAGCCAAGCCCCGCCCATGCGGCGAGCACCTGCTCCCGGGGCGCGCTCGCCAACGCTTTCACGTCGGGAAACAGCGACAGAAATTTCGCAAAATACGGCCCGACCGCCGCAACGGTCGTCTGCTGCAGCATGATTTCGGAGAGCCAGACCCGGTAGGGATCGGCGCGTTTCCTGGATTTTGGACCCACTCGCCAGGGCAAAACCCGTGCGTGGCAGTCATACCAGGCCAGCAAAGCGGCTCTAAGTTCCGTTTTCCCCCAAGCTGCGCCGGGTTTTTCCACAGTCTTTGTCGGGGCGGCGGCTCTGCGACTCACCTGGCGACTTTACGCTTCTTTTACGCGGACACGATTCGCTGGGGGCTGTGAGTATGCGAGACAAACTGCGCCGGGCGCCAGCCGCCAGCCGGATTCGCGCGACGGCCTATGACGCGACCTCGGAGGCGCGCGCCATGGCGCTGCTCGAAGCCAATCGCGGGCGGGCGCCGATCAAGGCCGCCCCGAGCGCCGGTAAAATCGCCGCCGCCGTCTTGCGCCCGATTCTCCCCAGCCGGGCGATGAGCCTTAACGAGCTACAGCGCCGCTGGCGCGAGATCGCCGGCGAACAGATTTCCAAGTCCGCGACGCCCGAAAAGCTCGCCGCGGGCGTGCT
>JBEVOS010000292.1:0-4905 GCA_040507435.1 Caulobacterales bacterium
TTCAAGGCTCTGCGTGAAGATAAGCCCGCAAAAACCGTCGTCGTCGAAGAAACCGCCGCGCCAAAGGTCAACGTCATGCACCCGCAAACCATAAGAAAGCCTGTGAACGATCCGATAGCAGGCGTGGCGATATCGAACGGCGATAAAGTTCTATGGCCAACAGCAGGCGCTGAATCAGATGTGACGAAGCGCGATCTCGCGGAATACTATGCCGAGACCGCGGATTTCATTCTGGCCCACATAGAAGGGCGGCCATCGTCGATCATACGTGCGCCTGATGGCGTAGATGGTGAGAAATTTTTTCAGCGTCACGCCATGGCCGGCGCATCAAAGCATTTCACATTCACGAAGATACCGGGCGATAAGCAGCCTTATCTTCAGGTCGACACTGTGGAGGCTCTGATCGCCGCAGCGCAAATTGGCGCCGTCGAATTGCACCCATGGAACTGCCAGCCATTCCTACCGCAAATACCAGGCCGCCTCGTCTTCGATCTTGATCCAGCGCCAGACGTGCCGTTTATCCGCGTGATCGAAGCGGCGCGAGAATTGAAGGATCGTCTTTCGGCTGTTGGCCTGGAGAGTTTCTGCAAAACGACAGGCGGAAAAGGCCTGCATGTCGTAACGCCATTCAAACACAATGCGCGCCGCGAACTGTTCTGGCCAGAAGCCAAGGGTTTCGCACAGGAAGTTTGCCGCCAAATGGCTGCGGATTCACCAAACCTTTATCTGACGACGATGGCGAAAAAAGATCGCGTCGGGCGCATTTTTCTCGATTACTTGCGCAACGATAAAACCGCGACGGCAGTCGCCCCGCTTTCGCCGCGCGCGCGCGCTGGAGCGCCAGTGTCCATGCCGCTCACATGGCAGCAACTCCGCAAGGATCTTGATCCTATGCGGTTTACGATCCACACGGCCGCGCCATTGCTAAAGCGCAGCAAAGCCTGGACTGACTATGACGAAGGCGCACGCCCTTTCCATGCCGCCGCCGAGAAACTGCTAAAGCCGAAATCCGTTGCAAAAAGCGGTAAACGCACAAACGCAAAGTAAAATCCTAAGACTTCGCGCGGCCGGTGATGGCGAACAATACGATGCCGATGAGCGCAGAATTGTAAGCAAGACCAAACAAGGTCTGCGCGGCGGCGAACGGACGGGCGTCGAGCGTCGCTATCACGTCGCTTGAACCTGCCGTCGTCCAGGACAAAATCGAGAAATAAAGCGCAGCGCCTGCATCATGTACAACGCGGTCATTGTCTATGAGTCCCAGGTGCTTATACGCCGACGCGAAAGCAAGGATCGCACAAACCCCAGCGCCCAGAAGCTTCGCCCATAGCCGTCCGAGATGGCGCCGCTCCGCGTGGCGCCGCGCAAACGACCACACGCCCTCGGCAAAGACGAGAGCCAGCATCGCAACACCGCCCCAAATAAACAGCGGCTGCGTCACCTCGTTGGCGGCCTCGCTACGCACGGCAAGACCAATCAGGGCAAGACCAGCCACCAGCGGCTGCACGACGAAAAGCGCGAGATGATCCGCGCGTTCGAAGATTTTCATGCCTGCGGACGTATCAAATATTTATCTCCGGTGCGCTTTGCGTTGTATTCGTGAAACACAGCGGGATCGAGCGCTTCCGACAGCGAAATCTCATGGCTGTATTCGCTTTTGAACGTCGTGCCGATTTCCGAAACGATCCGCTTACGCATCGCATCAACAACCTCCGGCCCAAACTTATTGAGATACGGCGTCAGCAAGAACGCTGAGAGCGACCACGTGAAGCCGAAATTCCGGGTCAGTGTCGTCGGGCTCGGATCAAGCCCGCCATAAACATAGACTTGCTTGAAAGTATCCGAGCCATAGCCGTTCATGGAAGCGCCGCGCTTAACCGCCGCCGCTTCCATCGCCCCGAACACGCGGCTCGCGATATTGCCGCCGCCAATCGCATCGAAACAAAGCGTGGCGCCTGTCTCCTCAAAAGCGCGCACAAGGTCATTCGTGAACATTTCGGCTGACGAATTGACGACATATTTCGCGCCAATGCCTTGAAGAAGACCGACATGCGCTTCACTGCGCACGATGTTGACAAGTGGCACGCCGTCCTTCGCACATATCTTCACGAGCATCCGGCCTAAATTCGACGCCGCCGCTGTATGCGCGAGCGCCGTGTGCCCCTCTCGTCGCATCACTTCGAGAAAGCCGAGCGCAGTGAGCGGGTTGACGAAACACGCTGCGCCGTCGGCGGGATCAACTTCGTCCGGCAGCACCATGCACTTCGCTGCGGCCAGACAATGATATTGCGCGTACATGCCCGCATTGAGAATAGCGACCGTCTTCCCAAGCAACGCCTGCGCCTCAGCGGATGCGCCAGCTTTGACGACCTTCCCGCAGCCTTCATTGCCGATCTTCATCGCGCGTCCCACGCGGCCCGCCATCGCGCGCATGCCAGCAGGCGAAATATCCGCGATCAGCACCGGCAATCCATCGCGCGTCTCGCCGCGCATCCGGCTCACATCCGCCGCGCCGATCATCGCCCCGATATCGGAGGGATTGATCGGCGCCGCCAAAACCTGAACGACAACTTCATGATCACGAGGCTCAGGAATAGGCGCAAGAGAGAGAGCTATCTCCAACTCGCCGCTTTCCTTCACGAGCGCCAGCATCGTCAAATGCGTATCAAGCAAAATCCATCTCCCGGTTTTATCGAGCACGGCATCTGAGCGCCGCTTTTATTCGACCGAAACATCAGCACGTTCCAGCCCCAGCGCCAAACGCTGCGCCTTGCGCCAAAACGCGCGCCCCCTTATGGCGATGGGATGACACGGAAACTTAGCCTTACGGTCGATAGCCGTAATATCGCCGTCTATCTGCACAAAGGCGACCTGCCCGCCGAAGTCTCATTCAAAGGCGCCGTAGCCGTCGATAGCGAGACCATGGGTCTCTCACTGATGCGCGACCGGCTCTGCCTTGTGCAATTGTCCGACAATAACGGCGAAGCGCATTTGGTGCAGCTCGACCGCACGACCTACGAAGCGCCCAATCTAAAGCGCGTGCTGACAGACTCGACGCACCCAAAGCTTTTCCACTTCGCACGTTTCGATGTCGCGATGTTCATGCGCGACCTCGGCATTGTCACCGCGCCCATCTACTGCACGAAAATCGCGTCCAAACTTGTGCGCACCTACACGGATCGCCACGGCCTCAAAGACATCGTCAAGGAATTGACCGGCCGTGACATCTCGAAGGAGCAGCAATCTTCCGATTGGGGCGCTGAGACATTATCCGACGCGCAATTAAGCTATGCGGCCTCCGATGTGCTGCATCTTCACGCGCTTAAGGAAAAACTCGACGCGATGCTCGCCCGCGAAAGCCGCACCGAGATCGCGCAATCCTGCTTCGATTTTCTGCCCACGCGCTGCGCCCTCGACCTCGCCGGCTGGGAAGATGTGGACATCTTCGCGCACAGCTAGGCGTTGCGCGCCGCCCTGAACCGGCCCTATCTCGCGCGTAACAGAAAGTCCGATGACCACGCTTGCTCACTCCGCCGCCACTTGGGAGCCGCGCCGCGCTTTGTCGCTGGAAGCGGCGCGGAGCCGCTCGCGTCTCATCTGGGCGATGCGCCGGGTTTTAGTCGGCCTCGCGGGCGCCTCGCTGGCATCTGTCTTCGTATTCATGGCGCTGTTCAGCCCAACGGGCTTATGGGGGCCAGCCTACGGCGCCGCTTCCCCCCTGCGCGTGATCAGCCCGCGCTTCACCGGCACGCTGGAAAGCGGCGAGGCCTACCAGCTCACCGCTGACGTAGCGACGCGCGAACATGCCGCCGCCCGCTTTCTTGAACTTGCAGCGCCCGTCTACCGCTCTCTGAAGGGCCACACGCTCGTTGCGCCGCATGGCGTCTATGATGAGCAAACAGACACGGTCCGCATGGATGGCGGCGTGCTCTTCTCCGACTCAGCCGGCAACCGCTTCTCCAGCCCCGGAATGATTGTGGATTTCAAATCCGGCACGGTGCGCGGCGATCGCGGCGTGACCGGCGCTGGCCCCCTTGGCGTCGTGCGCGCCGACACGTATGAGATACGCAACAGCGATCGGGCGATCGTGCTCCGCGGCCACGTCAATGGCCAGGTTCCCGAACGCGCCGAGGACGCCCCTGGAGCGGCCCAAGAATGAAGGCAAAATTCCTCCCGCTGATCGCCCTCGCGGCGGCTCTAGGCTTCTCAGCGCCGGCCAGCGCGCAGCTGAGCGATACCGGCGGCCCGATCTCCTACAGCGCCGATAACCTCGAATATACCGACGGCAACCGCACTTTGGTGCTCACCGGCGATGTGGATATCGTCCAGCGCGACGCCCGCCTCCGGGCCACGCGCGTGACACTCTACTTCGCAGCGGGCGGCGGCGGGCAATCCGGCCTGTCCTCGGGCGATATCCAGCGCATGGTCGCAGAGGGCGATGTTTACTATGTCCGCCCCACGCAGCAGGCCCGCGGGGACCGCGCCGTCTACGAAACCGCGGCTGACACGGTCACCTTCACAGGAAATGTTGTTGTCGCCGGTGAAGACAACGTCATCCGCGGCGAGACGCTCGTGCTTAATATCAAGGGCGGAACGACCCAGATCAGGCCTGGCGGCGGGCAGCGCGTACAGGGCGTTTTCCGCCCCCGCGGCTCCTCTGGTACGGCTGCGCAATAATCCCCAGGCATGGGGTCCTGTTTCACGAAATCTTAGCGGCGGGCGAGGTTTATGAGTCCTGAGGGCGCTGCAAGCCGCTCGATTGACGCCAGCATAGAGGCTTCCGGCCTTTCTGCGGTTCAGATCGGGAAAACCTATCGCGGCCGCCGTGTGGTGAAGGAGGTTTCGGTCTCCGTTCGCCGCGGCGAAGTCGTTGGTTTGTTGGGCCCTAACGGAGCAGGCAAGACC
>JBEVOS010000298.1:0-6380 GCA_040507435.1 Caulobacterales bacterium
GGAACGGTCAACCTTCGTTGGGTCTTTGCCCGAGAAGGCGCCGCCGCCATGGGGCGCCGCGCCGCCATAGGTGTCGACGATGATCTTCCGGCCGGTGAGGCCGCAATCGCCGTCCGGGCCGCCGATCACGAAATTGCCCGTCGGGTTGATGTGCCATTCCGTGTTCTTATCAACGAAGCTCGCCGGCAGAATTTTCAGAATGTAGGGCTTTACGATCTCTTCGACGTCTTTCGGCGAGAGGCCATCTTTGTGCTGCGTCGAGAGCACGATGGATGTCGCGCGGACCGGCTTGCCGTTTTCATATTGCAGAGTGACTTGGCTTTTCGCGTCTGGCTCATGGCCGGACTCTTTGCCGGAATGGCGCGCTTCGGCGAGCACTTTCAGTATGTTATGCGAATATTGCAGCGTCGCGGGCATCAGTTCGGGCGTTTCGTTCGTCGCGTAGCCGAACATGATGCCCTGATCGCCTGCGCCTTCATCCTTGTTCGAGGTCGCATCGACGCCGACGGCGATGTCGGCGGATTGCGCATGAAGATGGCATTCGTAATGCGCGGTGGCCCAGTGAAAGCCCTTCTGGTGGTAGCCAATGTCCTTAACGGCGGCGCGGACCTTCTCCTCAAGACCGTCAATGAGGCCCTGCATCTTATCATCATCCGTGCGGACCTCGCCGGCCAGGATGATGCGTTGCGTCGTCACCATGGTTTCGCACGCGACGCGCGCATAAGGATCGGCGCTGATGAACGCGTCCACGACCGTGTCGGAAATACGGTCCGCGACCTTATCCGGGTGGCCTTCAGAGACACTTTCGCTCGTGAAAATGTAGCTCGAACGCTGGCCGCTCATACGCAACTCCTCAAACGCCCGACCCTGGGCGAACCGCAAGCGGCCTTCATGGCCGAAGCACGCGCCAGGGTAAACCGGGCCAAACGCCGCTTGGCTGGGGAAATTTCACCCTATTCGCGGCCCGCACGCGCCCAGGAAGCGAGGGGCGGCCTTGCCGCTCTCGCCTTGCCGGTCAGGGGGAAAGCCGCCACAAACCCGCTCTCTCCTGCCCAAGCGAATGAACATGCCCTCATCTGACGAAGCCGCACCGCGCGCCGCCGCTTACCCCACCTTTCTCGTGACGATCTCCTGCCCGGACCGGATCGGCGTCGTCGCGGACACGGCGCGGTTTCTGGTCGAGAACGGCTGCAACATCGTGGAGAGCGCGCAATATGGCGACCCCGACAGCGGTCGCTTCTTCCTGCGGACGGCGTTTGAATCGCAACAAGGCGCGGGGCTCGATGCGCTGCGCGCTGCGTTCGAGCCGATCGCCGTGAAATACGCGATGGATGCGGCGTTCTACGATCAAGGCGTGAAAATGCCGGCGCTTCTGCTCGTCTCGAAGCTTGGGCATTGCCTCAACGATTTGCTTTACCGCTGGCGCGCGGGCGCGCTGCCGATCGATATTAAGGGCGTGATCTCAAACCATCTCGACTTCAAGCATTTCGTCGAGACGTCTTACGGCCTCCCCTTCACGTATATCCCGATCGAGAAAGCGACGAAGGCGGCGGATATGCAGCGCCTTGGCGAAGCGATGGAAGGCAGCGGCGCGGAACTCTTCGTGCTCGCGCGCTATATGCAGGTGCTGACGCCAGCTTTGTGCGATCGCTTTTCGGGACGGGTGATCAACATTCATCACTCATTCCTGCCGAGCTTCATGGGCGCACGCCCCTATCAGCGCGCGCATGAGCGCGGCGTGAAGCTGATCGGCGCCACCGCGCATTATGTGACTTCGGATCTGGATGAGGGCCCGATCATCGAACAATCCGTCGAGCGCGTGCGGCACAATCAAACGACATCGGATTATGTGGCCGTTGGGCGGGATGTTGAGGCGGTCGTGCTGGCGCGCGCGGTGAAATGGCACGCGGAGAGAAGGATTTTGATGAACGGGCACAGGACGGTGGTGTTTTAGTTTAGCGCAGTTCGATCAAATGCTCGCCTTCTTCAAGCGAGCGGAGCATGTTCGCGCGACGCGCCGCGATCCATGCCTCGAACACATTGAGCTTGAGATTTCCGCACCGGACCCAGACGATCCGAACGCTTCCATCTCTCACGGCTCTCGCCGCAAAATCGGCGTCCTTCGATATGATGATGAAGTTTCCCGCGCTGGCATGTGCCCAAATGTCGTTATCGGTGGCGGGCGGTTTGAGCAGATCATCAACGTAAAACGCCTCATCCTCGTCAGAGACCAGCCATTGAGCCAATGCGCGGGGCAGGTTGGCGTCGATCAGGAATTTCACCGGCGATGGCTCATTGAGCAGCGATCACCGGATGGTCAAACTCACGCGCGGCGTAGGCCAGTGCGGCGCGAACGTCCTCGGGGGACAGGTTTGGGAACGCCTCGATGATGTCGAACTCAGTCATGCCCGAGCCCAGCATTTCGAGAACCTCTGACACGGTGATGCGCGTGCCGACGATAACCGGCCTGCCTCCCCGCACATCGGCTATAATGGTGATACGATCCATGAAGCTATTATAGCGCGCTTTGTGGGTTTGCGCCATATAGGGTTTCGGTGGTGCGCTCAGCTCTTGGCGCATAGGACAATAGGGCCGTTGTCGCATGAGCTTTGGATTTCGACGAAACGCCCTGCTTATAGCCGTGCTATCCGGCCTTTGCGTTTCTTGTTCACAAAATGCTCGTGTCAGATGCGATGACGATACCTTGTATCAGCTCGGCGACAACGCCTTGAAACGCGCCAACGAGTACATCGCGAACGACAACTTCGTTGAGGCAAGTTGGTTAACTACTAGAATATCCGACGCAGTTCAGGATGGATATTTGAGCAAAAATCCACCGGTCATGGATGATACGGAATTGCATTTGGATTTTGCAAAGGAGCGAGAACGCACCGGAGATATTAAACGCGCCGCATTGATACGGCGAGACATTCTTCAGGACAGATTGCAGCTTTATCGTGAGTTTGCCTGCCGTGAATAGTTTCGTTCACCAACCACTATCGTGATGCTGATAATGCCCCCCATCATCGGCATCATTCTCGACGAAGTGCTCGATCCGCCGCAGGACGGCAGCGCGTTTTCACGCCGGCCGTTTTACGCGCTGCGGATGGGTTATTTCGATGCGATTGCGGCGGCGGGCGGATTGCCAATCGCGATTCCGTACAAAGCCGAAGCGCTCGACGATTACATGAAGCTCTGTGACGGCTGGCTCATTCCCGGCGGCGACTATCGTTTTCGCGCTGATTGGTATGCGCAGGCGCCGCCCGCCGAAAAAATGGCGGCCCCGACTTTGCGGCGGGATTTCGAGATCGCGGCCGCCTCGCGGATACTCAGCGCGGACAAACCGATCCTCGGCATTTGCAACGGGATGCAAGTTCTCGCGGGCGTGAGCGGCGGCAAGATCGCGTATCATGGCCATATCACGCGTCCCGGCGGCGCGATCATGCATGGCGATCCCGCCACAGGGCTTGCGCATCACGCAGTTGACCTTGCAGCCGCCTCGCGCGTCGCCGCGATCCACAATTCATCCCGCATCCAAACCAATTCCGCGCACAAGGAAGATGTCGTCTCGATCGGGCCGGATGCGTCGATCACCGCTCGCGCGGAAGACGGCGTGATCGAAGCGATCGAGTTCGCGGGAAAACGTTTCGCCATCGGCGTGCAATGGCATCCCGAGCTTGAAACCGAGACGCCGCACCCTTTGTTCAAAGCCCTCGTGGACGCGGCACGAACCAAGTGAAGCTGTGGCGCCTGCTTTGCGAAGCATTGCGCCATGCAGATCGGCACAATTCTCTCCTACGCGTCGCTTGCGTCCAATCTCATTGGAAAAGCTGCGGAAATTATCGGCGACGCGTTCGATGGCCAGGTGAACGCGCAGTCGCGCACGGAAAATTCTGCCGAGCCGCAGGCGGCAAATTCTGCCGGAAACGCCGCGTGGCTGCATTATCAGACAGCGCACGCCGCGTTCGAGACGCAGCAGGCCGCGCAATCGCAGATCGAGGAAGTGAGCGCGCCGACCGCACGCGATGTGTTCATGGAGTATGTCAAGAAATCGCCGATGGAGCGCATGATCGAGCAATTGCGCAAAAATGCGATGGAGGAACTCGGCGTTACAAAAGACAGCATGGATCAAATGTCCGTCGAGGATCGCGCCGAGATCGAAGACAAGATCAAAAAGATCATTGAGGAAAAGTTGCGCGAAGCGATGCGGATTCCGGAAGACGGCGCGCAGAATGCGGAAGCGAAGAACACGCCGATCAACGTGCTCGCATAAGCTTTCGCCTACAAAATTCCTTAATCGATTTCTGGACGCGCGCAGCCGCGTTTGATACATCACGCCCGTTGGAGTGAACCGATGAAACGCCTGAGCGGCATCATCAGTGCTGAAGCGAAGCCAGTTGCGCCCTGTGGCGCACTGCGAAGATTCGCGTCCGGAGCATAAGCAAGGAACATCACGTTTCGTGCTGATGACCCTCCGGCCGCGCGCCGGAGGGGTTTTGATATGGGTCCCTAGCTTCCATCGCTGATCGCATGATGCGACGCGCGCTGCGCGCCGCTGTTCATGCGCCTTCTCATCTCATCGCGTGACTTACCGGCTGGCTTCGCCACGCCGCATGAGATCGCGCGCGTTCGTCGCCGCGTTCGCCGCGCGCCGGTTTCGGCGCCGATAGCGCACGCATGCCCGGAGCACAGGTCATGCCCACGCATGAAATGGAGATCATCACGCCATCGATGACGCCTTCGGGGGCGTTGACGGCGGACGCACATACGTATGCAGCTTCGGTTGCGCGTGTGTGGCCGCGCCCGCATGCGCGCTACTTCGCGCTGGAGCCCGCGCGGCGGCGTCTCGTTCAGGTGCTCGCCGGGCGTTTGCGCGGCGCGCATGAGGATCACGCAACGGCGTTCGAGACGTGGTCGTTCAAGCGGCTTGTAGCGGCGTATCTGCCAGACGCGCCGGATGGTTACGTCGAGGCGATGCGCAAGGCGGCGGACGCTGTGTGGACGAGCGAAGATCATCGCCGCCTCGCGAGCTTGCTCGCAGCGGGCGGAAATGGCGCCAAAGCGCTGCGGCACGCGCAGGCGATTTCACCTGCGTTCATCTCAGAGCTTTACGCTTTGCAGGATGAGCTTCGCCGCCCGCGCATTCTCGCGCTCGTCACGTCGCCTTATATCGCGACGTTGCTGGCGCGTGGGGCGAAGCGTATCGCCGGTCATCGCGGCGATATGCGCCGCGTGGCCGACCGGCTTGAGCGCGCGCGTTCGACGGAAGCGTTGTTCCGTATGCTGATCGAAGAGATCGGCTTCGAGCAGCTTGCGCCGCCGCCCGTGCCTGGCGCTGATTGGCTGCGCCCGCTTGCAACGACGCGCGAAATCGAAAGCGCGGCGGTGCGGTTCGAGAACTGCCTGCGTTATCGCATCCCGAACCTTCTTGCGGGACGGGCTGCGTACTACGAGGCGCTCGGCGAGGAACCGGCCATCGTGGAGATCGTGCGCGATGCGCAAGGGCTCTGGGTTGTTGGTGAAGTGCGCGGACATGCGAACGCGCCGATCAGCATGCCCTTGTGGGGGCGTATTCGCTCACATTTGGAAATGCACGGCGCACGCACGCATTACGGACGCCCTGACCGGCTGACGATGGCGCTCGTGCAAGCTGCTGGCTGGTGATCGACTAACCGAGGGGACTGCCCGGCACGACGATCGGCGCTTGTGCGCTGGCCGCCGGGTCGGGCGAGTCTTCGCGCCATCGCACCGAGCCGAACGGACGTTCCAGCAAGCGGCGCACTTTCACGGGCGCATCGCTCGCGTGATATTCGATGAGGCCGAGTTGAAGCTCTCGCTCGGCCTGCGTGGAACGGCTGCGCTGACGCAGATAGTCATGCCAGGTTGGGCATGAGAAACGTTCGACCCAGATTTCCGGCGTCGAGATATCACGCGAGATCGACCAGCCGTAAGCGCCGTTGCGCTGGCGCGTGCGGCGGACCTGCTGGATAAGCTCGTAGAACATGCGCGCGTTTTGCGTATCCACATGATACTCAATCTCGATCGCGATCGGCCCGCTGCGCGGTGTAAGCGCGAGCGACATATGCGGCTCGTCAAGCTCCTCAGTTTCATCGTCTGCGGCGACGCTGTTCACCGGCATGCGCAGCCAAAAACCTACGAGCGACAGCAGCAGAAGTCCTAGCCCGGCCCCGATCATCGCGGCTTCGATATTCCAGACGTCAGCGACATGGCCCCAGATTAGACCGCAGATCGCGATTCCGCCCGCGATCGACGCTTGAAACACGGCGAGTGTACGACCCGCGACCCAGCGCGGCGCAGCGATCTGAACCTCGATATTGAACGATGCGACCGACACCATCCACGCAAATCCGAAGACGATG
>JBEVOS010000327.1:0-3606 GCA_040507435.1 Caulobacterales bacterium
ACACCCGCGAGCGCCGCACTCTTAACCGGCACCCCGAGCACGGGCAGCGGCGTCATAGATGCGGCCATCCCGGGCAAATGTGCAGCCCCGCCAGCGCCCGCGATGATGATCTTCAGTCCGCGCGCCTTCGCGCTCTTCGCGTAATCGAACAACCGCTCCGGCGTTCTATGAGCCGAAACGACCTTGGTTTCATGGGGAATTTGTAGCGCATCCAGCATTTCGGCGGCGGCGCGCATCGTCTCCCAATCAGACCGGGAGCCCATGATGATTCCAACAAGCGGGGCGGGAGAAGGTGACGTCACAACAGGGGCCTCTGGCCAGGGAGCGCGCACTATATGGAGCGTCGCGCCAATTGCCAGCCTCGCCGCGCGCCTAAAATCGCAGACGAAACGAGGCGTTCGTTAAGCGGAATTTTACCCTGATGGCGCAAATCCTAATTCATGTTCTCGCGTGCGCGCACCAGCCGTTCCGGTGAAGCATCCGCCCTTGAGCGCCTCGCCGCGCTTGAGGCGGAAAATGCGAGCCTGCGTGCCCAGCTTGTTGAGGCCGAAGCGGCCGCCGATCGCGATACGCTGACGAGCGCGCTCAACCGGCGCGGCTTCATGCGCGAACTCCACCGCACGATGTCGATCGTCGAGCGGTATAAGCGCCCCGCCGCCGTGCTCTATCTCGATCTCGATGGCTTTAAGGCGATCAATGACCGCTACGGTCACGCTGCGGGCGACGCGGTGTTGCGCGGCGTCGCGCGCCGCCTTGCCGATCATGTGCGTGAATCGGATATCGTTGGCCGCTTGGGCGGCGACGAGTTCGGCGTCATTCTCAATGAGGTGACGCCAGAGGAAGCTGCGCGCAAAGTTGAGGCGCTCGCAATCGTCATCGACAGCGGCGCATTCGCGTTTCAAGAAATAACCCATCGCGTGCGCGGCTCGATTGGCTTGCACATCATGCGCAGCGTTGAAGATCCTGAAGTTGCGCTCGCCCGCGCTGACGAGGCGATGTACGCCGAAAAGCACGCGCGCCGGATTATGGCGCAGGCGTTCGAAGCGTTCTAGCGGCGTCGACGCGCACAAAAACGGCCTATAAAACCCGTGCAGCATCAGCGCAGGGAACCGCCGTGGTCAAAATTCTCGAAGGCTTGAAGATCGTCGAAGGCTCGGCCTTTGTCGCCGCGCCCTTGGCGGGCATGTCGCTGGCGCAAATGGGCGCGGATGTCATCCGCTTCGATCTTTTGCGCGGCGGCCTCGATTACGCACGCTGGCCGGTGACGAAAGAAGGCCGCTCGCTGTTTTGGTCAAGTCTCAACAAAGGCAAGCGCAGTCTCGCCGTCGATATCACGACGCCGCGCGGCCAGGAGATCGTCACGCGTCTCATCTGCCGGCCCGGCGAAGGCGCAGGCATTTTTCTCACAAACCTGCGCGGTCAGAAATGGATGGATTATGACGCGCTTAAAGCGAAGCGCGCCGATGTCATCATGATGTCGATCATAGGCGATCGCCAAGGCGGTCCGCAGGTCGATTACACGGTCAATCCTGCGATCGGCTTTCCAGACGCAACCGGCATGGAAGGAAGCAGTGAACCGATCGGCCATGTTTTACCGGCATGGGATCTGGTCACAGGCCAGCAAGCCGCGCTCAGCATTCTCGCCGCGGAGCGTCATCGCCGCATCACGGGAGAGGGCCAACTCGTTGAACTCGCGTTGAAAGACATGGCGCTCGCAACGCTAGGCCATCTCGGCATTATCGGCGAAGTGCAGATCAACAAGTATGATCGCCCGAAAGTCGGCAACGCGCTCTATGGCGCTTATGCGCAGGATTTCGTGTGCAAGGATGGTGGGCGCATCATCGTCGTGGGCCTCACCGCGCGCCAATGGAGCAATCTGCAGAAAGCCACCAACACCAAAGCCGCGATGGATGAACGCGCAGCGAAACTCGGCGCCGATCTCACTCAAGAAGGTGAGCGGTTCAGGCATCGTCACGCGATCACCGAAGTGCTCAAGCCATTCTTCGATGCGCATTCAAGCGATGAAGCTGCCCGCGCCTTCGAGCAAAACGGCGTCACCTGGAGCCGCTATCGCACGTTCAAACAAGCGATCGAAAACGATCCCGATCTTTCAACCGATAACCCAATCTTTTCGATGATCGATTATCCCGGGATCGGCTCTTATCTCACACCAGGAACGCCCGTCTCGTTTTCAGGAGCGGAGCGCACGCCGCCCGTACGCGCGCCGTTGCTCGGCGAGAACACCGCTGAAATCCTCAGCGAGATCGGCTATTCGAGCAGCGAGATCGCCAATCTGCACGACGATAAGATCGTGGCGAGCGCGCGCTAAAACCGCCAGCTCACCGCCAGCGCGCCGAAATCCTGTTTCGCGCGCTGCGTTTCGAATTCCTCTGTGCGCGTCACATACGTATAGGCGAGCCGCCAATCGCCAGCGCTGAGCGTAAAGCCGGCCTGCAGATCGCCGACGATCGGCTCGCGCTCCACATGCGCGATCCCGGGCAAGGCGAGCCCCGCCAGAGCAAACAGAGCCGCACTGCGCGCCAAACAATGATGACTCAGGCGATGATGTCTGGCGTCAGCCGGTCTTCGATCCATTGAATTTGGTCCTTCAGCGCAAGCTTACGCTTCTTAAGCCGCGCGAGCTGCAACGCATCGCCAGACTGATCCGCAAGCGCCATGATGGCTGAATCCAGCGCCCGATGTTCCTCGCGCAATTCCCCCAGACGCACTTTAAGCGCCCTGATTTCGGGCGTGTCCTGGATGTCGAACTCTTCGCCGTCCATCCGATTGTCCAAGTGAGGTTTCGGTCGAAGCGGGAGCTAAGCCATGCGTCTGCGCGCATGTAAAGAAGTAGGCCGCTCCGGCGCCGCGCTACGAGGCGCCGATGCACCTCACGCGGCCGTGATGCCTGCATGAGCGCATCGTAATACGATTGGGCGGGACTTTTCGACGCACTTGATGCACACTTCTGAGGTCAACAGAGGAGTAGCGCCAATGGCTCTCGAATCGCGTCTTCGCGAACTCGACGTCCGGCATCGGGATCTCGATGCTGCCATCAAGATGGAACTCACTCACCCCGCGACCGATGAGGTCCGCATCTCCGAAATGAAGCGGCAGAAGCTGAAAATCAAAGAAGAAATCGAAAGTTTAAGAGGCCGACAGAGCCATTGACGCGCAGCGCGCGTATCATTTTGAGCCAGTGCTGAGGATGCGCTTGCTTCGCTCCGAGCGAAGCACACATCGGCGCTTAACTCTTCAGCCGGTTTGTGGATAATATTCGCGTTCTGAAATTTTGGAGCGCGTGCGCGCATGTCGTCCTATTTTCCCGTTGTCATCCATCACAATCCAGCCTGCGGAACCTCACGCACGGTTCTCGAAACTGTGCGCGAGGCGGGCTTTGATCCGGTGGTGATCGAATATCTGCAAACGGGATGGACCCGCCCGCAATTGCTCGCGCTTTTTGCGGCTGCGGGCCTCACGCCGCGCGAGGCGCTGCGTGAGAAGAATTCGCCCGCCGAAGAATTGGGCCTGCTGATCGAAGGCGTGAACGGTGACGTGCTCATCAACGCGATGATCGAACACCCGATCCTTGTGAACCGGCCGATC
>JBEVOS010000331.1:0-7594 GCA_040507435.1 Caulobacterales bacterium
GCCCCCTTCTGGCGCTGATAGCGCCGGAGGCTTCTCCTATATCTCCTTCGGAACTGATGGGCAAAAGGCAACGCGTCAACATGGATTCATCGCCGCCGCTAAAAGAATCCGCGCTGGATATGTCACGCGATGATTGGCGCGCGCGATCATCACCGTTCCAGTTTCCAATGGCTGACGCAGCGCATCGAGAACCGTGGGTTGAAATTCCGGCAGCTCATCGAGAAACAAAACGCCGTGATGCGCGAGGCTGATTTCACCAGGCCGTGCGCGAAGACCGCCACCGACAAGCGCCGCCATGCTGGCGCTATGGTGCGGCGCGCGGAATGGACGGGTGCGGGTGAGGCGGCCACGCTCAAGCAGGCCGGCGACTGATTGCACCATCGAGACTTCGAGCAATTCTTCCGATGACAGCGGCGGAAGCAAACCCGGCAGGCGTTGCGCGAGCATGGACTTACCCGACCCAGGCGGACCTACGAGCAAGATATTGTGTGCGCCCGCCGCCGCGATTTCGAGCGCGCGTTTTGCTTGCTCCTGGCCTTTCACGTCACGCAAATCGGGCACACTCGCGCCCGAAATAAGATCGCCGCGCTCAGGCGCAGGCAAAGCCGGGCCGCCGCGAAAATGATTGATGAGCGCGATCAGCGATTGGCCCGCGATGACTTCGCCGCCCGCCCACGCCGCTTCGGGCCCACAAAGGGCGGGACATACAAAGGCCATGCCCCAGCCCAGCGCAGCCATCGCTCCAGGCAAAGCGCCTGGTGTGAGCGCCAATGATCCATCAAGTCCCAATTCGCCGAACACCACCACGCCATCAAGCGCGTCTTTCGGGATAGCGCCGACCGCAGCCATCAACGCGAGCGCGATCGGTAGATCGTAGTGCGCGCCCTCTTTCGGTAAATCGGCAGGCGCGAGATTAACAACGACGCGCCCCGCCGGAATGGCGAGCCCCAAAGCTGCAAAGGCGGCGCGAACGCGCTCGCGGCTTTCGTTCACGGCCTTATCGCCAAGGCCGACAATGACTATGCCGTGGACGCCGCCCGCGATTTGGACCTGCACCTCGACACGGCGCGCATCTAGCCCAGAAAAAGCGACCGTGGTTGCGGAAGCCGACATCAGCGCTGCCCCTAAGCCTCTAAGCTATTGGGTGCGCGAGATTTTTATCCACACCCATGGGACTTAAGGAATACAAACAAAGAACAAAAACGCAACATAAATTTGATGTGGCGTCGAAATTTTCCAAATCTGTGGATTAGTATGATCCGGAGGACGCCTGCTGGCCGACAGGATACGCCTCGGCCTGGCCGATCGCCGGCGATGCGCCGCGCACTTCCATGAGAGACACGACGCGCTGCACGCCCGATACATTGCTTGTTATTTCCGCGGCGTGCTGAAGCTCTTCCTGCGTGCGGGCGATCCCCATCAGGTAGACCGTTCCTTGATGCGTCTGGATATCAATGTTCACGCTGCGAACGGCTGGGCTCGCGGTTAAGCGCGTTCGCACCTGGGTGCTTATAAAATCATCCTGGAGATTACGCGCTATGCGATCGGGGGCGCCGACTTGGACCTCGTTGAACACCTCATGCACGCCGCGCGTGGAACGCGCGAGCAATTCCGCCGTCTGCTTGTGCTCTTCTGTTGGAACCTGGCCTGACATTAACAATCTGCCAGAGGCCATTTGGATATCCACGTCGCCAAATCCGTTCCGATCGACCGCCATCAAACGGCGCTTGATCGAGCCGGACGCGATGGAATCATCGACCGCTTCACCGAAGGTTCTGTCCTGCATGCCCATCGCGGCACCTGTCGGCCCTGCAAGCACGCAACCTTGCGTGAGCATCACGCCGCCAAAAGCGGCTAAGAGAACAAGAGGCATGCGCATGCGAAAAATCCAGGCTGCCGCCTAGTATCGCGCAACGCGGTTTATCCGCTGTTAACGACGCCAGCGTTTACGAATGCTTAGCGAGCGAGACGTCCCACGCGTTCAGCACATGTTTCGGCCACAGCCCCGCGCCGACGATCACGACATCGAAGCGGATCGGCAAAGCATTGAGCCGCCAGCGGCCCGCAAGCATTGTGGCGGCGCGCGCGATGCGATCCTGCGCCATTGGCGTGACCGCATAGAGGCCGGCGTCTTTCGAAGCGCGCGCCTTCACTTCAACGATCACAAGAACCCCTTTGCGCAATGCTGCGAGATCAACTTCTCCAAATGGAGTCCGCAAACGCTGGCCTAAAATGCGATACCCCTTCGCCATTAGCCAGAGTGCTGCAATCATCTCCGCGGCGCGGCCGCGCCGTTCAGCTGCGCGACGTGTTTTGCTCACGGCTCATCCCTAATGGCGAGCGCACGGGCGTAGGCCTTTTTGCGTGGAATTCCGAAACGTTGCGCTGCTTCGCCTGCGGCTTCCTTCACGCTTACACGCTGAAGCGCTCCGCGCAGCATGGCGTTGACCTCGTCTTCGCTCGCAGGAGCGGCCTCCGGCGCGCGCTCGATCAGCACGACGATTTCACCTTTCGGCGGCGCGCTTTCGTAAAACGCCGCCAGGGACATAAGATCCCCCCTTTTTACTTCCTCGAATAGTTTTGTGAGCTCACGCGCGACGGCAGCTTGGCGATTTCCAAGCACGGCCGCCATATCACTGAGGCTTTCCGAGAGACGCGGGCCCGTTTCGTAGAGCACGAGCGTCGCGCGAATATCTGCGATGTCTTCCAGCCAGGCTTTGCGCGCGCCTCCTTTGGACGGGGGAAAGCCCGCGAAGAAAAACCGGTCCGTTGGCAGCCCTGCCGCGACAAGCGCCGCAAGCGCCGCAGAGGCGCCTGGAATGGGAATGACTTTGTGACCCGCTTCGAGCGCCGCGCGCACGAGCTTAAAGCCTGGATCGGAGATGAGCGGCGTGCCGGCGTCCGACACTAAGGCGACCGCCTCACTGCGTGCGATCGCCGCGAGCACCTCATCCCGCACGGTCTCATCGCTGTAATCATGGTACGCCGAAAGCCGAGGGGTGAGGCCGTAGGCATCCAAAAGCTTGCGCGTGATTCGGGTATCCTCAGCATAGACACGTGATGCAGCGCCAAGCACATCGAGCGCACGCAACGTCACGTCCCGTAAATTCCCGATTGGGGTGGCGACCACATAAAGGCCCGGTTCCAGAGGTGGACTGGGCACGGCGCGACCCCTAGGTTCGCGCGCGTCGTTCGGCTGGTTCGAAGGATTGGACATGTCGGCTCAGGAAGCATCATCGTCTCGCAAGGCAGCTGCGCCAAGCGTGAAAGCGCGAAGCTTGAAAGCTTTAGGCGCCGCCTCGCTCGCTGCGATGCTGGCCGCGTGCGCAACACAAGGCGGCCCGGGCGGCCCATCGCCCCTCGGACGGCCTTCCAGCGGCGGCGCGCCGCCAAGCACATCCGTCACGACGCGAGACGGGGTGACGCCGCCCTTCATGGCGGGCCAGCAGATTACCCGGGTCGGCATTCTTCTGCCGTTCTCGACGCGGCCGCAGGAAGCCGCGGCACTCTATAATGCGGCCGAGCTCGCCCTTTTCGACCACGGGGATCCGAGCATGCTTTTGATTCCGCGCGATGCGGGCGCAGACGCGACAGCAGCTCAAGCGGCGGCGCAAGCGCTGCTAACAGACGGCGCTGACATTATCATCGGCCCAGTGACGCGCGAAGGCGTTGAAGGCGCGACGCGGGCCGCCTCAAGGCAAAGCGTACCGGTGATCGGCTTCTCATCGGACCGCGCTGTCGCTGGCAATGGCGCTTATCTTCTCTCCTTCCAATTGGAGGATGAGATCGATCGCATCGTTTCCTACGCGGCCTCGCGGAATATTCGTACGATCGCCTTTCTTGGACCATCGAACGAGTACGGGCGCAGGGTTGAGGCAGCGCTGCGCTCGGAAGCGGCACGGCGCGGCGTGACAGTGACGCGCTCGGAATTCTACACACGCTCGGATAGCGAAGCGGCGGCGGCGGCGGCGCGCCTTGCGTCGGGTCCTGCGCCGCAAGGCATTTTGATTGCCGAAAGCGGCGCGGTTCTGCGTGCGGCAAGTGTTGCGCTGGTGCGTGCGGGCGTGAGTACGCGGCAAACCAAATTGCTCGGCACAAGCGCATGGGACAGCCCTGACACCGAACGGGAGCCGACCTTGGGCGGCGGCTGGTTTGTCGCGTCCGATCCTGGCTTGCGGCAAAATTTCGAGCAACGCTATCGTCAGGCGTTCAATCGCGACGCCACGCGGCTATCGAGCCTGGGTTACGACGCTGTCGCGCTCTCGGCGCTGCTTGCCCGCGATGGCGGCGCAAACGGTTTTACGCGTGCAGGTATTCAGCGCAGCGACGGCTTTTTGGGCTCGGACGGAATCTTTCGCTTCCGCGCTGATGGCTCGATCGAACGCGGGCTCGCCGTAATGGAAGTGCGCGCCAATGGGTCAACCGCCGCTGACCCTGCGCCACGCAGATTCACTGCGCCAGCTGGCTAAAGCCGCAGCGTCTCAACTTCGATCGCTTCGTAGTCGTCCAGCTTGTAAATCAAATTGCGGTGAATCGCGACGCGCGCGCCCTCACCCCATTCAGTGACAAGATCAGCGTCGTATTTCTCTGCGGCGCGCCACCTTGAGCCGTCTTCGCAAAAGATGACTTGCCCGTTGGCGAGAACGCTCTCGATCATCGACACCGAGCCCGACGCTGCGCCCGCGTTGAGGCCGACTCGGAAGACTCCGAGAATCGCTTCACGCTGATCGCAATTCAGGCGCGTCCATTCTAGGCGCGTAAACAGCTCCGGCCCAAGAAAGGCTGCGAGCGCGTCGTTCTGAGTCATTCGTCCCCCGCCCCGAATCGGCAAGGCTCCAAATCAGATTGATTTGGTTTCCTAGATATTACCGGAAGCGGATCGATTCTTTTTCGCGAAGATTCCGAAGCCGATTCAATCCTTCGCCAGCAAGCCTTCGATCAAAGTGCGGCGCGCATAATATATTCTGGGTCGCGCGTTTGGCCCACGGGGAATTCATATTCGCCGACGATCTCGAAGCCAAAGCGCGCGTAAAAGCGTTGCGCCCGATCGTTACCTTGGTAGACGCCGAGATACATCGCGTCCGCGCCTTGCCGGCGCGCCTCCTCCATCGTCCAGCGCATCAATTCATGCGCGACGCCTAATCCTTTGGCGGCGTCACGCAGGTAAAGCTTATGCAATTCAAGCGCGTTCTTGCCATCCTGCGCGATCGGCAGCTTGAAGGCGCCGAGGCGCGCGAAACCGATCAGCTCCTCGCCGTGACATGCAAGGCGGTGATGCATTGAGTTGTCCGCGAGTTCGGCTTCCTGAAGATCGCGGCCGAACGTGTTGGCGATGTAGTGTTTGAGATCGGCGACGGGATAGAGCGCGGCGAATGTTGCGGTGAAGGTTTCCAGCGATAGCTCATAGAGCGCCTGCGCGTCTCCGATTGTCGCGTCGCGATACGCAACACGCGCGAGATCAATCACGCCGCCAGCGCTTTTTCGAGTGCAGCGCGGATCGCTGCGAGCGCGTCAGGCGCTTTGCCGCCATCGGGGCCGCCGCCTTGGGCCATATCCGGCCTGCCGCCGCCGCCCTGCCCGCCGACAGCCGCGACGCCCGCGCGCAGAAGGTCGACCGCGTTGACGCGCGCTTTCAAATCATCGGTCACGCCGACGGCGAGCGCCGCCTTGCCGTCATCGACGCCGATATAAGCGACGATTCCAGAGCCGAGGCTTTTCTTGCCTTCATCGATTAGGCCGCGCAGATCCTTCGCGGGCACGCCATTGAGCACGCGGGCGAGCACGGCGACTCCGTTCACGTGTTCAGGGCCAGCGGGCGCCGCGCCGCCGCCATCGCCCGCCAGCGCGAGTTTCTTTTTCGCATCCGCCAATTCGCGCTCAAGCGCGCGGCGCTCATCTACGATTTGCGAGACGCGCTCCGGGGTGTTGGCAAGCGGCGTTTTGAGATTGGCGGAGATCGCCTTCGCGAGCGCCGCTTGCGATTTCAAATGCGCGAGCGCAGCGGCGCCGGTCGCGCCTTCGATGCGGCGAATGCCCGCCGCCACGCCGCTTTCATTGAGAACCGAGAAGAGCGCGATATCGCCGGTGCGTTTCACATGCGTGCCGCCGCAGAGTTCAACCGAATAGGCTTTATGCTCGCCGCCGAGCGTTTCGCCGAGCGTCAGCACGCGCACGCTCTCGCCGTATTTCTCGCCGAAAAGCGCGAGCGCGCCTGCTTCGATCGCCTGATCGGGCGCCATTTCGCGGATCACGCCCTCAGCGTTCTGGCGAATGACGGCGTTCACTTCGTCCTCGATCCTCTCGATCTCATCCTGAGTCAGCGGCTGGCCATGGCTGAAGTCAAAGCGGAAGCGATCTTCTTCGACGAGCGAGCCTTTTTGCGTGACGTGCAGACCCAGATTGTTGCGCAATGCGGCATGCAGAAGATGCGTCGCGCTGTGATTGGCGCGAATGCGATTGCGGCGGCCGGCATCGATTTCGAGCTTCGCGACATCGCCGTTCTTGATCGCGCCGCTGACGAGCCGGCCGATATGGCCATGCAGCGCGCCGGCGCGTTTTTGCGTGTCTTCGACGACGAACGCCGCGCCGTTCTTGAACGTGATCGCGCCGCGATCGCCCGCTTGGCCGCCGCTCTCGCCGTAAAATGGCGTGCGATCAAATATCAGCTCGGCGCGCGCGCCATCGCGCAGCGCGTCGACGCGCTGGCCATCGGCGACGATGGCGATCAATTTGCCTTCGCCCTGATCGGCGCCATAGCCGAGAAATTCGGTTTGGCCGAGTTTATCTTTGAGCGACAGCCAGAGATCGCCGCTCGCCGCCTCTCCTGAACCGGCCCAGCTGTCGCGGCCTTGTTGGCGCTGCTTTTCGAGCGCGACTTCGTAAGCAGGGACATCCACTTCGAGGCCCTGACCGCGCAGGATGTCCTGCGTGAGATCGAGCGGAAAGCCATACGTGTCGGAGAGTTTGAACGCAGTTTCGCCGGAAAGCTTTGCGCCAGGTTTTAGCGTTCTCACTTCCTCATCGAGTAACGAGAGGCCGCGGCCGAGCGTGCGGCGGAAACGCTCTTCTTCCTGTTCCAGTTGGTCGAGGATCACGGGCTTGGCGCGCACGAGTTCCGGATAGGCTTCGCCCATTTCCGCGATCAGCATGGGCGCAAGCTGGTGCATCGCGATCACTTGCGGATTGAGGTTATACGCATGGCGCATGGCGCGGCGCATGATGCGCCGGAGCACGTAGCCGCGCCCTTCGTTCGAGGGCATCACGCCGTCCGCGATGAGGAATGAAGACGCGCGGAGGTGATCTGCGATGACGCGATGACTCGCGGCCTTCTCGCCTTCGGCCTTCGTGCGGGTGAGTTCTTCTGATGCGCGGATCAGCGTTTTAAAGAGGTCGATATCGTAATTGCTGTGCACGCCTTGGAGGACCGCAGCCACACGTTCCAAGCCGCTGCCGGTGTCGATCGACGGTTTGGGGAGCGGGGTCATCTCGCGGTCCAGATGCTGCTCGAACTGCATGAACACCAGATTCCAGATCTCGATGAAGCGGTCGCCATCCGCATCCGCCGAGCCGGGCGGACCGCCCGCGATCTTGGGTC
>JBEVOS010000053.1:0-9622 GCA_040507435.1 Caulobacterales bacterium
CGATCATCGCGGGTAGCGTGTGTCTCACGGGCGCGATCCGCGGCACGCCAGGCTGGCTCATCGGCGGCGGACTCGTGATGGGCGTCGGCATAGGCGCGATGCACTACGTCGGCATGGCGGGAATGCTCGTCGGTGCCGACATGCTCTACGACCTGGGGCTGTTCCTGCTGTCGATCGCGGTTGCGGCCTCGCTCGCGATCGCGTCGCTGTACACGGTGAATCAGGATTTGCGGATCGCCGGTGAGGCAATGGATAAGCGCGCCGCTTTGATCTTCGGTAGAAATTAAACCGGCTGCGGAATCGAATAGCGATATCTCGCCGTTCCATGACCACAAGACGCTTCCTTCTGCTGAGCGCACGATGAGCGCGTGCAGCAGAAAACTCGCGGAGCCCTCGGCAGGATCAAGACGTATTTGCGTGATGGCGCCAGCATTTTGAGGTGATGTAAGAACGAAGCTCGTTGGGTCGTTCGTGAGGGATATGTCTATGCTCGTGGCGCATTCTTCTCGAAAATGTGCAGGGGCTGGCGGCGCTGTGTATAACGTCATACGAAGACGAGATGGATTTGTTCGCAAAAGGGCGGCCTCTGTTGCCGCCAATGCGTCGGATTTCTGCGTGAGTATTTTTGTCTGCAGCGCCAGGATTGGCGCAAAAGGGCGTGCAGCGGCGTAAAAATTCGCGGAGATTTCGTCAATCCGGGCGCTATCCGGTTCGATATCATCATGCGCTGCCGCAAGCGCCCATTCGTATGCGGGCGTTATCCACGGCGGAAGATCAACGCGGGCAACGAGTGCGTCGAACGAAATACGATGATGACGCCGATCTTCGTTTAAGAAGCGATCGATTTCGAACTCCGCGGACGCTGTCCGATGCGGCAACGCGAGCGAAAGCTTGCTCTCGATGCGCTGCACGGTTGCGCGCCAGTCCGTCATGAGCTTGTCGTATGAGACGAAGACGCGCGGCGTGGAGCGACTGTCGCGTTCGATAGCTGTAAAATAACTAAGCCACAGGAGCAGTGATTTCGCGAGTTGAAACCCCTCGCGCTTTGCAAGCGACGCCGCCACTTCCAGCGGATTACGTATGGCGATTATGGTATGGACCGATGCGCCTGCCAAATCGGCAGCTCGCCGCCACAAAGGGAAGAGCAGCGATAACCTAGGATCTTTTAGAATTAAGTTTCGATCAGGCGGAAATTCCTCGCACAGCAAATCTCTTGCGCCCGCGACTATTCTGACGCCGAGATTCGCAAAACGATTTGGGGCGCCAGCGAATGGATCATCGTAGCTGGAACCTAAATCCCAGAGCAATTTTTCGTTGAACTCATTGATGCGGCGAGATTCCCAGTAGCCGTCTGGGTTGTCCGCTCTCGGTTCGAACTGTGTCCTTGGCAGCGCAAGTCCATGTAGCGAAAGCACGCGCGTAAGCGCAGAGGTTCCGCTGCGGTGCATTCCGCCGACCAACACTGCGCGCACGCCTTGTTCGGGGGCGATTCGATCCTGCTCGGGCTGTGCACCTAAGCTTACACGTCCGCTCATTCTGGATGCCCTCGAATCCGCATTCTGCGGAAAATCGACACTGCGAATCACGTCGGCGTCAATTCACGGTACTGAATTGGCCCTTAGGTGTCTTTGAGCGAGTCAGATAATTCTAAGAATGCGAACCGGTGAACGGTGGGGACTTGGCATGGGCGGAGCTGTTTTGGATTTATGGCGCGGCGTTGTGCGCTGGCGCGATTGGTCCAAGATGGCCATCCAAGATATCGACCTTCGCTATCGGCGATCACTGTTCGGACCATTCTGGATTAGCGCGAGCGTCGTCGCGCTCATTCTATCGCTCGCCTATCTTTACAGTGCGATTTTCAAGCAACCGTTTGAAACGTATCTGCCTTATCTAGCATTCGGCTACATGGCTTGGGCGCTGATCCTGGGGGTGGTTAGCGATAGCGCGACTTCTGCATTGGAGCACGAAGGTTATCTTCGGAATTTGCCGTTGCCGCTTTCATTTATTGCAGGGCGAATCGCGTTGCGGAATGCGATTATCTTTCTGCACAATCTCGTGGCGGTCAGCGTAATCTTGTATCTTTTTGGGCATCGGTACGAGGTAGTCGCGCTGCAGGTCTTGCTTGGCGCGTGGCTGATTATCGCGATTGGATATTGCGCGGTGCTCATTTTAGGACCGGTC
Organism: Caulobacterales bacterium; assembly: GCA_040507435.1. Taxonomy (GTDB): domain Bacteria; phylum Pseudomonadota; class Alphaproteobacteria; order Caulobacterales; family Aquidulcibacteraceae; genus JBEVOS01. Next base: position 2,182 of record JBEVOS010000053.1, read on the forward strand.
TGCGCACGATTTCGCGACGTTCAGCAACTCGTGATGAGCGCCATGCAACTCGTGTTTTTTCTCACGCCAATTTTCTGGATGCCAGAACATGCTGGCCCGCGCAGCGTGTTTGTTGAGGCTAACCCTTTCTATCATCTTATAGAGCTCGTGCGCGCGCCTATGCTTGGGGCGCCGGCGGACCTGCGACACTGGATTTTTAGCTTTTGGATTCTCGGCGCTGCCTTCGTAATGGCGCTGGTATCGGTTTCGCTAACGCGGCGGCGCGTTGCGCTTTGGATTTAGCTTAATGCCTTCGATTATATTTGACGATGTCACATTCAGCTATCCTGTATTCGATCTAACTGGGCGCTCGGTCAAAGTGTCATTGATGAAGCGCTTTGGCGGAAATCGCATGGGCGGCGTCGCGTACGTCACTGCGCTTTCTCAGGTATCGCTTGAGATTTCGGAAGGCGATCGCGTTGGTCTCATTGGGCGCAACGGTGCAGGTAAGTCGACGATGTTGCGGCTTATGGCGGGCTTGCTGCACCCAACGCATGGAAAAGTGAAGATCGAAGGGCGGCTCGTCCCGCTTATCGCGAAGGGCTTAGGTCTCCATCCTGAACTGAGCGGATACGAGAATATCGAGCTGCCAATGAGGCTTTTAGGAGCTAAATCGACAGAAATTCACGCAGCGAAGAAGGAAATTCCGCAATGGACCGATCTTGGCGAGTTCATACACTTGCCATTGCGGACTTATTCGGATGGCATGCGTGCGCGTTTGTTGTTCGCTATTTGCACAGCTGTTCGTGGCGATGTGCTCGTCATGGATGAGTGGCTCAGCGCTGGCGATGCTGATTTCGTGAGTAAGGCCGAACAGCGCTTGCGAGACATGGTAAGCGACGCGGGAGTCGTCGTGCTCTCAAGCCATTCGATGGATCTTATCCGTTCGCTCTGCAACGTGGTGGTTTGGATGGAAGAAGGACGCGTCGTCCTTGTGGGCGACGCGGATACAGTCATCCGCGCTTATCTGATTGGCATGCAAAAGCCGCCATCGGCCACGGCCGCAGCTGCGTAATACTAAGGCCGGCCAATGCTCACATATTTGAAGCCGCGCGCCGCCATGTCGGACGGCTTATAGATATTGCGCAAGTCCACGATTACGGGGGATTTGAGCGCAGCTTTCAGCCGGTCAAAGTCGAGCGCGCGGAATTGATCCCATTCCGTGATGATCGCGACGCCGTCAGCGCCTTCGACACACTCATAAGGGCTTTTCGCGAATTCCACATCGCGCAGCATTTGGCGCGCTTCGGCCATGCCTTCCGGATCAAAGGCGCGAATTTTAGCGCCTGCGGTTTGCAGTGCGGGGATGATGTCGAGCGCGGGCGCGTCGCGCATATCATCCGTGTTTGGTTTGAAGGTTAGGCCGAGCACGGAGATCGTCTTGCCTTTGACGTCGCCGCCGAGCGCGGCGACGATTTTGTCGGCCATGCTTTTCTTGCGCGCATCGTTCACTTTGACGGTGGCTTCGATCAGCTCAAGCGGCGAGCCGGCTTCCTGCGCGGTGCGCACGAGCGCGAGCGTATCTTTCGGAAAGCATGAGCCGCCATAGCCGGGGCCGGCATTGAGGAATTTGCCGCCGATGCGGTTGTCGAGGCCGATACCACGCGCGACTTCCTGAACATTGGCGCCGACGGCTTCGCTTAGATCCGCGATTTCGTTGATGAAAGTGATCTTCATCGCGAGGAAGGCGTTGGCGGCGTATTTGATAAGTTCAGAAGTGCGCCGCTCGGTGAAAAGGATCGGCGTTTCGTTGAGGAAGAGCGGGCGGTAAAGCTCACGCATGCGCTCGCGGGCGCGTTCATCGTCGGTGCCGACGACGACGCGATCGGGGCGCTTGAAATCGTTGATGGCTGCGCCTTCGCGCAGGAATTCAGGATTGGATACCACGGCGAAATCCGCATCGGCACGGCGTGCGCGTATGCGTTTTTCGACTTCGTCGCCAGTGCCGACAGGCACAGTCGATTTCGTCACGACCACGGTATAGCCGTTCATAAGATCGGCGATCTCTTCGGCGGCGGCGAACACGTAAGAGAGATCGGCGTGCCCATCGCCGCGGCGAGAGGGTGTTCCAACTGCGATGAATATCGCATCGGCGTTACGAATTGCATCTTTTGAATCGGTCGTGAAGAACAGACGTTCCTGCTTGACGTTTTGCTCGACCAAATCTTCTAGGCCGGGTTCGTAGATCGGCATCTCGCCGCGCTTCAGACGCGCGATCTTGGTTTCGTCCTTATCGACGCATGTCACCACATGTCCGAAATCGGCGAAGCAGGCGCCGGAAACGAGACCGACATAACCGGTTCCAATCATCGTCACGCGCATGGCGATCAGATCTCCTGATTATAGGTGCCGACCTCGGCGAATTTTGCGAGGCGCGGCTTCACTTCTTCGCGGAACAATGCGCGCATATCGTTATCGCTCTTCATGCTTTCGACAACGACGACGAGTTCAGGCTTGTTCGATGACGCGCGGGCGAGCAGCCATGAACCATCTTCCAGCGTGACGCGTGCGCCGTTGACCGTATTCACGTCCCGGATCGAACGGCCAAGAATTTTTGCGCCGTCTTTCGCGAGCTGTTCATATTGCGTGACGATTTGATCGATAATCCCGTACTTTTTTTCGTCATCGCAGTGCGGCGACATGGTGAGCGACGTGTAAGACACGGGCAGCGCTTTGCGCAGATCGGAAAGCTTCTTGCCTGAATTGCGGTCGAGCATCTGCAAAACGGCGGCCGCCGCGACGAGCCCGTCGTCATAGCCATGGCCGTAAGGCTGGCGGAAAAAGAAGTGTCCGCTTTTTTCAAATCCTGCGAGCGCATCAAGTTCCGTGGTGCGGCGCTTAATGTAGGAGTGGCCGGTTTTGTAGTAATCGACCTTGACGCCGTTGGCCTGCAGAACGGGATCGACGGCGAAGAGCCCAGTCGATTTCACGTCTACGACGAAGGTTGCGTTTTTGTGCAGCGGCGCAAGATCGCGCGCCAGCATAAGGCCGATCTTGTCGGCAAAGATTTCCTCGCCTTCGTCATCGACAACGCCGCAGCGGTCGCCGTCGCCATCGAAGCCGAGCGCAGCTTCGGCGCCATGCTTCTTCAGCGCCGCCGACATAGCGTGCAACATTTCCGTATCTTCGGGATTGGCGTTGTAGTTGGGGAAGGTCCAATCGAGCTCGCAATCGACTTCGATCACATCCGCGCCCATCTTGCGCAGCGCATCAGGTGCGAAGGCGCCCGCCGTGCCGTTGCCGCAGGCGGCGATCACTTTAATCGGGCGCGAAAGTTTCACACGCGACGCGACATCATCGATGTATCGTTCGCGCATATTTTCGACGCGGATGTAATTGCCGCCGCCTTGCGGTTTGAAGGCGCCGTTGAGGACGATTTCCTTGAGGCGGCCCATCTCGTCTGGGCCGAAGGTGAGCGGCTTGTTCGCGCCCATTTTCACGCCGGTCCAGCCGTTCTCATTGTGTGAGGCGGTCACCATCGCAACGCACGGGACATCGAGCGCGAATTGCGCGAAATAGGCGGTCGGTGAAAGCGCGAGGCCGATATCGTGGACTTCCATGCCGCCTTGCAGCAGGCCGAGCGTCAGCGCCTGCTTGATCGAGAGCGAATAGAAACGAAAGTCATGGCCGACGACAATTTTGGGCGCGACGCCCATGTCGCGAATAAGGGTCGCCAAACCAAGGCCGAGCGCTTGCACGCCGAGCAGATTGAGCTCCGGCGCCTTGCCTGCGGCGCCCGGAAGCCCGAACCACCAGCGCGCGTCGTATTCGCGAAAGCCTGTCGGCTTCACCAGCGGCGTCGTCTCGAACTCGCGCGTATTGGGGGCGAGTTCTGCGCGTGGCTTTGGTAGCATGAATGATCCTGGCGGAAGCTAGAAAGGCTGTTTGGCTGAAGGCGGCGTGGAGTTCAACGGCCTGAGGCTGTGTCGTTTGGCGCGATGCGAATGCGCACAATTTCGAAGCCATAATTGTAATCAGCGTAATTGCTTATGGGACGCAGGCCGACGGCTTGGAGGCCCTCCACCGAGGGAAAGTCGAAGCGGACGATCTGGGCCTGGGGCGAGACTTCCTGGGTTTTCCATTCTGCCGGCCCTGCGCCCTGAAGGCTTGCGGCGAGTGAGGCGGCGCTTGTGATGAAAACGGGCCGGAGCGTGATTTCCAGCGTCACTGGCTTGCCGGCGACGGCTGCGGCTGTTTGCGGGTCGAGCAGGAAGCGCACGCCTGTGTCGGCTGGCCCAGGTGCGGGCTGGTTCGGCAGCACGGCGATGCGGATTGAGGAGGGCCGGCCCCAGGAATCTCGCAGCACGTGGACGACCTCGTCCGGCTGGACCTCGGGCTGGCTTAAAGCTGCGCCCTGCAAGATCACCGCGCCGCCGTTCACGCGGCCAACCTGCGGGGCCGGGGCGCCAAGGGCAAAATCCGGCCTTAGGCTGAGCAGGATGAGCGCAATCGCGATCGCCGCCATGCACGGGTAGAGGAAAAGCGGGTGGAAGGTCCAATGACGCATCGCGCGCGCTTATGCCGCCGATCTGGTTTCGCGCCAAGCGCGTCGTGCTCTTGACCTTGTGGACCGAAGCGAAGAGCTAACGCGGATGCCCTATCTCGCCCTTGTCCGCCACGGCCAAAGCCAGTGGAATCTCGAAAACCGCTTCACCGGCTGGGTGGACGTGGATCTGACCGCCGAAGGGGAGGCGCAGGCCCGGAAATCGGGCGCGCTTTTGAAGGACAGCGGCGTCAAGTTCGATGCGCTCTACACCTCGGTCCAGAAACGGGCGATCCGGACAGGCAATCTGGCGCTGGAGAACGCCGATCTCATCTGGCTGCCTGTATACAAAGATTGGCGTCTCAATGAGCGCCACTACGGGGCGCTGACGGGCCTCAACAAAGCCGAGACCGCCGCGAAGCACGGTGAGGCGCAGGTGAAGGTTTGGCGGCGTTCCTACGACGTGCCGCCGCCGCCGCTCGAAGTTGGTGGGGAATTCGATCTCTCGAAGGACCCGCGTTATGCGGGCATCGCGAACTTGCCACAGACCGAGAGCCTCAAGCTGACGCTCGACCGCGTGCTGCCTTACTGGAACGAGACATTGGCGCCTGCGCTGAAGAGCGGAAAAAATCTTATCATCGCAGCGCATGGCAATTCGTTGCGGGCGATCGTGAAACTAATCTGGGGCTTGTCGGATGAAGCGATCATCGGCGTCGAGATTCCGACGGGGAATCCTTTGCTGATCGATCTCGATGCTTCGCTGAAGCCAAAAAACGCGCGTTATCTCGACGAAGCGCGCGCGGAGAAGCTCCCGGGGTGAGCGCTGACCCCGCCTTTATGCGCGCCGCCCTCGCACTTGCGCAGGAGCAGGCTGGCAAAACGGGCGACAATCCTGCGGTCGGCTGCGTTGTCGTAAAAGATGGCGTGATTATCGGCCAAGGCGCGACAGGTGATGGCGGGCGCCCACATGCGGAAGAAATCGCGCTCAGTATCGCGGGCGCCCATGCTCATGAGGCGGATGTCTACGTAACGCTAGAGCCGTGTGCGCAGCGAAGCACGGGCGGGCGAAGTTGCACGGTTTTGCTTTTGGAAGCTGGCGTTGCGCGCGTCGTTATCGGTTGCGCCGATCCTCATCCGCTTGCGAACGGGCGCGGCATGGAGGTTCTCCGGGCTGCTGGCGTTAGCGTTGCGCTTGGTTTGCTCGAAGGCGAGGCGCGCGCCGTCAATTCCGCGTTTATCGAGAAATGGGGAAAGCCGAGTTAGGTGGCCAAGGAAACGCGCCCCCTTCCGGGCATGCCCTATGCTGCGTCCTCCGCTTCGGGCGAAAGTGCGCTTGCAATGGCGGTCGATCACTTCAATGCCCGCCGATACGCGGCTGCTGAAGAGATCGCGCTGCGTTTGAAGCAAGAAGACTCGAAGGATGGCCGCGTTCTCAACCTCCTTGGCGGGATCGCGTTGGAACGCTCGGATTTCGCCGGGGCTGTTACGCATCTCACTGCGGCGAGCCGTGTGCAGGGCGGCAATCCCTATATTTGGTTCAATCTTGGCGAAGCGCACAGGCGCGGCGGCGCATTCGCGAAATCGCTGCCTGGATACCGCAAAGCGGTTTCCATCAAGTCCGACTTTGCGGAAGCGTACGCGATGATTGGCGAGGCGCAGCGCGCGCTCAACTTGCCTAGTGAAGCTGAAAAAGCTTATCGCGCAGCGCTTGCGATCAATCCGCACCTGACGCTTGCTTTGAACGGCGTTGGCCTTGCGCACTTGACTGCGGCCAGGTTTGCAGAAGCGGCGCGCGCTTTTTCGGAAGCTATTAAGGCGTCACCGCGTGATCCAGCACTGCACGCCAATCTCGGACAGGCGCTTTATCAATCTGGCGACACGCCTGGCGCATTGACGGCGATGCTTGATGCTCATGCGCTGGCCCCGGAAAACGAAGACTTTCAGCGTTTACTTGCGCGCAGCTTTCTTCATGTGCGGGAGGCGCCGATTCATACGCATGTGCGGTCGGCGCTCATGGCGTTATTTCAATCGCCGTCCGTCAATCCACGCACGCTTGCGACGGCCGCTCTATCTGTATTGAAGCGAGAGCACGATCTTGACGTTTTCTTGCAGCGTATCGAAGCTAATGCTGTACGTGCGGATGAGATTGTCGCGGACTTTGAAGCAGATCTGAATGATTTGCGAGGCGATCCGCTCTTTATTGCTTTGCTATCTTCCGCGCCGGCGCCTGACATTGGATTTGAGCTTGCATTGCGCGCGATGCGCAAACACGCACTGCTGAACGGGTCACGTTCGCTTGCGTTTCTTTGCGCGCTCGCACGCCAATGCTTTCTCAACGAGTACATTTATTACGCCGGTGATGACGAGAAGGTCGCGCTCGGTGCGCTTCGCGCGACGATCGCTGCGGAAGGCGGCTCGTGGGAAGAATGGGCGCTGCTTTCGTGTTATGCGCCGCTTTATCGAGAAGCCGTCAAGCCACGTGACGGCGCGCCGGAAGCGTTTGCGCCGCTTTTGCGCGAACAGATTGACGAACCTTTGCGCGAGCTTGAGATCGCCGATCGGATTCGCGCGCTTAAGCCGCTTTCCGATGAGGTCTCGCTCGTAGTCCAGGCGCAATATGAGGAAAGCCCATATCCCCGGTGGACACGTTTTGATCTGTCAACGCCGCGGCCATTTGCCGATGTTGTGAAAGCGGCGCTGCCGCCTTTGCCGGAGAAGATGATTCCGAATATCGCCGCGCCGCGCATTTTGATCGGAGGATGCGGCACTGGCCTTGAGACGATGCGCATTCTCAATTCGTATCAAAACGCCAGCGTTCTTGCGCTCGATCTTAGCCGCACGAGCATCGCCTATGGCATGCGCAAGCTCAATGAATACGGATTCGAGAATGTCGAACATGTCCATGGCGACATTCTTGAT
>JBEVOS010000064.1:0-3327 GCA_040507435.1 Caulobacterales bacterium
CGCGCACGCTCTGCAATCAGCGCCGTCAAAGCCGCTCAATGCCCGCCAGTTTGAAGCGGCGGCAGGCCGAGCGGTTTCTTCGCGGCTTCATAAGCACGCACGAAGCGCGGATCGTCGCCGAGTTCGCGCGCCATCCACTTCGACAAATCCGTGCCGCAGGCGGGGTTTGCCATGTCGGTGAAGCAGGCACCGTTCGCGGGCATCATGCTTGCGGCCCAATAGAAGCTGAAGAGCGTCTGTTTCTCGGCCGGTTCCATGCCGATGGCATTGGGATCGGCGCCCGACAGCCATCGGTCGAGCTTTGCTTCGAGCGTGGCTTCCGTGTCCTGCTTGTCGTAAGAAAACACATATCCGCCGCCTGCCTGCGCGGTATGGAAGTCGTTCATGACGATTGCATTGACGAAGCGCGCGGCGCGAGCGTTTGGCACATAGCCTTCGGCGTAGGCGCTTGCGGTCAAAAACCACAGCAGCGCGAGCAATGCATTTGTTGTGTACCGCGTCGATACGCGGCCGATTTGTCGATTGCTTCGCGAGTTCACGCAAGTAACGAGGATGGTTTTTTGGGCAGATGAGGCGAACTTCGAAGGCTCGCGTCGGCTGGCGCTGATTCTACTGAGTTATTAAGAAAACTGACGGCGACGCGCCTAAGATTTTGTGGCGTTTCCAATGAAAAACGGCCCCGAAGGGCCGTTCCTGCGCTAAGGCGAGATCAGCAGCTATTACAGCGGCTGGATCGTCGAAGCTTGCTTGCCCTTAGGGCCTTGCTTGACTTCGAAGCTCACCTTCTGGTTCTCCTGGAGCGACTTGAAACCCTTTGACTGGATTTCGGAGAAATGTGCAAACAGGTCTTCGCCGCCGTCATCCGGCGTGATGAAACCAAAACCCTTTGCATCGTTGAACCACTTAACAGTACCTGTTGCCATTTGTCCAAACCCTATTGAGACAAGTTACGTTGAAAATGCGCCCTTAATTTCGAGCGGCATAGATTTTTACCACGCCAAAGAGTTTTTTTCCAATACGCGTTTTTGCTAAGGTTATGGTCATACGCGCGTCATAACGGGCGATTTTTCCTGATCGCCCTTCGCATACGGACCAATTTGCCGATGTTGCTTAAGGAACTGCCGTTTTTATAGGCAGAAAACGTTCAGACAGAAGACCACATGCAATGGCTCATACGCTTGTCACCGGTACAGCCGCTTTAGCGTCTGCGCATCGGCTCGATGCACCCGCTATCGCCGAAGCTCGCTGCGAACTCGCGGCGTGTTTCCGCTTAGCCGCGCTGCATGGGCTGGAGGAGGGCGTATGCAATCATTTTTCCGCGACAGTGCCAGGGCACGACGACCTTTTTCTGGTTAATCCCTATGGTTATGCCTTTAGCGAGATCACGGCGTCGCATCTGCTGATCTGCGACTTCGACGGCAACGTGATCGAAGGTGAAGGCCAGCCCGAGGCAACTGCATTCTTTATTCATGCAAGGCTGCATCGGCTGATGCCGCGCGTGAAGGCCGCATTCCACACACATATGCCGAGCGCGACCGCGCTCTGCCTGCTCGAAGGGCCCCCGCTCCTGTGGCTTGGGCAGACGGCGCTGAAGTTCTACGGCCGCACGGCCGTGGATGAGCACTACAACGGCCTCGCGCTCGATGCAACGGAGGGCGACCGTATCGCGGCGGCAATGGGCAACGCGGACATACTCTTCCTCAAGAATCATGGCGTGATGGTGGCGGGCGCGAGCATCGCCGAGGCCTGGGACGATCTCTACTACCTCGAGCGCGCGGCCGAAGTGCAGCTCCGTGCGATGAACACGCAGCGCCCGCTCAAGCCCGTGCCGCATGAGGTAGCGCAGGCCGCCTACGAGCAAATGCGCGCGGGCGATGCGCAGAGCGCGCGGGCGCATCTGGCGAGCGGCATGCGGCAGTTGCGGGCGCGGGGTATCGCGTTCGACATCTGAGCGCAGTATTCAAGATCGGCGCACGAGGCGCTTAAGCCAGCCGCGCCGCCGCCCGACGTCGGTCTGTTGTAAAAATACCGCGATCACGATAATCAAGCCCTTCAGCACAAGCTGCGTGTTGCTGTCGATGCTATTGAGCAGAAGGATATTGCTCAAAAAGCCGAAGATCAGCACGCCCGCCACGGTGCCCGAGACGCGTCCTACGCCGCCCGAAAGACTCGTCCCGCCTATCACAACGGCGGCGATTGTATCCAGTTCCCAGCCCATTCCGGCATCGGCCTTGCCCTGTCGATACTGCGCTGCATACAAAACGCCAACGAGCGCCGAGAGCATGCCCGAGATGGCATACGCCGCCATCTTGTGGCGTCCCACGTTCAGGCCGGAGACGACGGCGCACTTCTCGTTGCCGCCGATTGCATACAGATACTTGCCGAAGATCGTGCGATTCATCACGAAGCCGACGACCAGCGCGATTGCCAAAAAAAACAGCGCGGGCACGGGAACGATGTCGAAGAGCAGCGCGCGCAGCGCTTCGATATCGGTGGTGGCATTGCTGCCGCTGTAAATCGAATACACGGCGGTGTCTTGCCCGGCGATAAGTCGCGCCGCGCCTAGCACACCGACCATCGCGGCGAGCGTGACGATGAACGGCTGCATGCGGCCACGCGTGATGATCCAGCCATTGAGCGCGCCGAGCGTGAAGCCCGCGAGCGGCACGATCCAGAGCACGGCTATAAGCGGCATGCGATGCCCGCCATGTAACGCAATATAGGCGCATGCAAAAGCCGCCACGACGAGCGCTATGCCGAGGTCCATCGTGAGCGGTGCCTGCGTGGCGGGCGCGCCGCGAGCACGCCTGAAGCCGCGGACGACGTTCATCGCGGCGAGCGCGATCGCAAAGACCGCGATTGCATTCAAAATTATGGATGCCGACACCGCGCGATTCCAGGCGTCCGTGGTGAGCAGCATGGCCGTGAGCACGCTGCCGAGACCCATGATCGCGCCCACCGAGAGATCGATTCCCGCCGTGATGATGACGAGCGTCATGCCGATGGAAATCACGCCTACGTTCGCCACCTGGCGAAACACGTCGGAGATGTTCGCGCTGGACAAAAAGATATTGCTGCCATCGGCCGCGTGAGGCGACGTGAACGCACCGACCACGAGCAACACAATCAAACCGAGGTAATACTTGAGGTAAGTCAGCAATGCGCTCAGGCGCCGCTGGCGCGCGGTGGTCACCGGCTCGGCGAGTTGGTCCCGGGCGTGCAGCATGGTGTCCTTCTCCGTTTTGCATGTTGCGTTTTGCATTCGGCATCCCAGCATTTGGCATTCAAAATGCCGTCAGGGCGACGCCATTCTGACGAGTGCATCGA
>JBEVOS010000068.1:0-3462 GCA_040507435.1 Caulobacterales bacterium
TTCTGGGTTCACCACGTCCTCTGCGACGAACCTGTCGACCAGGTCCTCGCTCGGCACGAGGATGTCCAAGACGCCGTCTTCAACGATTTTGTTGGCGTTGCGTGCGCTGATCTTGCGGCCGGCTTCGGCCACCACTTTGCCCGTCTTTGCATCAACGAGATCGAAGTTAGGCTTCGCACCGCGCCAGGCTTCGGCGCGATAACGCGTCGTCCAGCCTTGCTTCGTACGGTTATAGACGACCTTCTCGTAGAAGGTCGCCAGGATCTGCTCCGCGTCGAGGCCAAGAGCATAAAGCAGCGTGGTCGCGGGAAGCTTGCGCTTGCGATCGACCCGCACAAACAGAATGTCTTTGGCGTCGAATTCGAAATCGAGCCACGAGCCGCGATACGGAATGATGCGCGCAGCAAAAAGCAATTTGCCCGACGCGTGCGTCTTACCCTTGTCGTGATCAAAGAACACGCCCGGCGAGCGGTGCATTTGCGATACGATAACGCGCTCGGTGCCGTTCACGATGAACGTGCCCTTATCTGTCATCAGCGGAATATCGCCGAGGTAGACGTCCTGCTCTTTGATGTCCTTGACGGACTTCGCGCCAGTTTCTTCGTCGGACTCGAACACGATCAGGCGCAGTTTCACTTTCAGCGGCGCGGCAAACGTCATGTCGCGCTGCTGGCATTCCTCAACGTCGAATTTCGGCTCCTCGAATTCGTACGACACGTACTCGAGCACAGCGCGATCAGAAAATTCGCGGATTGGAAAAACAGATTTGAAAACGGCTTCCAGGCCTTCGTCAGCGCGCTGACCAGCCTTGCCGTCCTTCTGCAAAAATTGATCGTATGAGCTTTTCTGGACCTCGATCAGGTTTGGCATTTCACCCGCTTCCGGGATTTTCCCGAACGATTTGCGGATCCGCTTTTTTCCCGTGAACGATAGAGCCATCGCTCTCCCCTTGCGCTTCGCGCTCTACGCAGCTTGGGCCGAAAGCTGCAGCGCGGCGCTGGTCAAATACGCCACCTCCGCCCGGACCGGACAAACCGGCTTTAGATCTTGCGTTTCCCGAGCGGACAAAACGCAGACGCGGCGCACACACGAGCCGCGAGGACCGAGATTGGAGCCGCCTTCGTAGGAGCGGCTCCAATACGGGTTTGCTCTTATTTCAGCTCGACCTTTGCGCCGGCTTTTTCGAGCTGTTCTTTGAACTTCGTGGCGTCCGCTTTGTTGACGCCTTCCTTCACCGGCTTTGGCGCCGCTTCGACGAGGTCCTTGGCTTCTTTGAGGCCGAGGCCCGTGATCGCGCGGACTTCCTTGATCACTTCGATCTTCTTGTCGCCAGCAGCAGCAAGAACAACGGTGAACTCGGTTTGCTCTTCAACCGGAGCAGCGGCTGCGCCGCCAGCGGGAGCCGCCGCAACCGCGACAGGCGCCGCAGCAGACACGCCCCACTTATCTTCGAGAAGCTTGGCAAGCTCAGCGGCTTCCAAGACGGTGAGGGACGAAAGATCGTCCACGATTTTTTCGAGTTTCGACATAGTTACTGAATCCCTTGGGTTCAACGTTTCTTCGAACAGCGTACTGACGACTTATGCGGCGTCCTTTGTGGCGTAAGCCCCAACGACACGGGCGAGTTGAGCGCCTGGCGCTTGCAGCACGCCCGCGATTTTGGTCGCTGGCGCATTGAGAAGGCCGATCAACTTTCCACGGAGCTCGTCCAGCGATGGCAAGGTTGCCAACGCCTGCACGCCTTTGGCGTCCAGAACGGTTTCTCCCATGAGCCCGCCGATGAGGACGAACTTATCCTTTTCCTTCGAAAAGGCCGCCGCCACTTTCGGGGCGACGATGGGGTCTTCCGAATAGGCGATCGCGGTTGGTCCTGTGAAAAGATGCGAGCCGGCCGCTGAGGGCGTGCCGTCAATTGCAATTTTCACGAGGCGGTTCTTCACCACTTTCATGCCGGCGCCCGCGGCGCGAAGCCGGGTGCGCAACGTCGTCAGATCCGCGACGGTCAGACCAGCATAGTGGCTGACAACCACCACACCCGCCTTGGCGAACACGCCTTTCAGCGCTTCAACCTCACCGGCCTTTTGAGCACGATCCATTGCGGTCTCCTCAAAAGCGCCCGGCCAATCCGAGCGCTCTGGGCGCGCGAAGCGGCCGTCCGCCGGCAAGAGCCTTGAGACGGCGCCATCGAGCGCGATCTGTCCCAGAGGCTCGCCAAACGACCCAGATTGTGAGAATCTGGCATCGAGAAACGTCGGCTCTGTCTATTGCCGGCTTGCCGAACCACGACCGCTAAGGTCTTGATTTCAGCGAATTAAGCCTCGCACAAAGGGGCCTTTCGGCCGCCCATGAGCAAGGCGCCTGCAGTCTCGGACAGGAACGACCAGTTAAAATTAACCGGTCGAGCCGGGCGATATGCACGGTTTGTTGCAGCGCCGCAAGTGGGCATAGGCGCCAATTTCACCGCTAGGCGCAAAATCAAGCAAGGCCATAAGGCTTATCCCCAAAATCTTGGGTGTCCCGTCCTCTTCATCTGAACGGATACAGTCGCCATCTCGCTTGAAGCGCTCCGCATCCCCGCGCATTAATCCCTCAGCCTTTGGAGACCCTCATGAGCTCGAATATCCAAGACATTTCCCTCACGCGCATCGATGGCGCACCAGACACGCTCGCCGCGCATAAAGGCAAAGTGCTATTGATCGTGAACGTCGCGTCGAAGTGCGGGCTAACGCCGCAATATGAGGGTCTCGAGAAGCTTTACGAGGATAAGCGCAGCCAGGGTCTCGAAGTGCTCGGCTTTCCGGCGAACAATTTTCGTGGGCAAGAGCCCGGGACTGAGGCCGAGATCGCCGATTTCTGCAAAACCACGTACGATGTGCAGTTTCCGATGTTTTCGAAAATTTCCGTCGTGGGCGCTGATCAACACCCACTTTATGCGGCGCTGACGAAAGCGCAGCCGGCCGCCATCGGTGAAGGCCCGCACCGCGCGCGCCTGGAAGGCTTCAAAATCGAAACCAATCCGGCGCCTGAAGTGCTCTGGAATTTCGAGAAATTCGTCGTGAACCGCAAAGGCGACGTCGTCGCCCGCTTCGCGCCAGATGTGCCGGCGAACGATCCGCGGCTCGTTGAGGTGATCGAAGCGGAGCTGGCCAAACCTGCCTAAGTCAAAACGATCGCGCCGTTTCTGGTTGCTACCATCGTGTGTTCGAATTGGACGGTTGGACGGCCGGTGTCGGCATAAAGCGTCCAGCCGTCTTTTCCGTTAAGAGCCCAATTCGAGCCTTGAGATAGAAACGGCTCAAGCGTGAAGACGAGCCCCTCGCGGATCGTTCGCCGCTCGCTCGGGTCGCGCCAGGTGGAAATTTCTTTCGGTTCTTCGTGCAGCGCGCGGCCTACGCCGTGACTCGCGAGATTGCGGATGAGCGTATAGCGGTTTTTATCCGCAAAGTTTTGAATGGCGGCCCC
>JBEVOS010000095.1:0-3260 GCA_040507435.1 Caulobacterales bacterium
CATCGTATGCGCGATTATATCGAGATCTTGCGCGCAACAGCTTCGGGCAAACCGGTCTCGTATAAGGGCAAACACTTTTCGCTGCCTTATGCCGGCCCAGGCGCCAAAAACGTTCCGCCTATGGCGTCTGCGCTGAACACAAATCCGGACGTCCCAATCTATGTTGGCGCGATGGGCCCGGATATGCTCGCGCTCACGGGCGAAATTGCAGACGGTTGGATGCCCACAGGCTTCGCCCCCGGCATGATGCAGCATTTTGCGCCCATGCTTGAAAAGGGCTTTGCAAAAGCTGGCGGGGGCAAAGGCTTTCACAATTTTGAAGTTTGGGTGCATGTCGATGTTATCGTCGACAAGGATGTGCGCGCCGCAATGCGCCCGTTCAAAGAATATGTCGTCACTTATCTCCCGTATCAAACGCCAATGCTTCAAGGCTTGGGTTTTGGCGCGGCTGCTGAACGCGCGGCGGAATTGAAGGCTGCGGGTAAGCTGAACGAAGCAATCGATGCCATTCCGGATGAATTCATCGACATAGGCTGGCTCTGCGGTCCACTCGAGCGCATCGTCGAGCGTTTGCAGCCGTGGTTGTCGTGCGGCGCAACGGGAATGATCGTGCGCTATGGGCTCCAGGTTGGCGCGGGCCCGTCCGGCGTGGTCGAGAACCTGGATGCATTCCGTGTGATCGCAGAGGCATTGGATAAACCGCGCGCCTGAACAGGCGCCGGCTGGAGTCCAAGAATGCACTGTGCCCGTGGTCACTAACGCGCGCTTACGCTATGCACTACCTTCTAATTCCCTTCTCGCACGACCGGAGAACCGGTTGCCGAGAACGCAGTAGAGGATGGAATTGGTGCCGAGCGCGGTAACGACGCTTTTCTTGTTGCTTTGCGCCCTGTTTACGAAACATTTCATCATGGATTTCGTCATTCAGACGAAATACCAGCTGCACAACAAGGGCGCTTACGGCCATCCGGGCGGCCTTCTGCATGCTGGGCTTCATGCGCTTGGCTCAGCGCCGGCCTTGCTGCTCTTCAATCCGCCGCTCGAACTTATCGCAGCGATATGCGCCGCCGAACTTGTGGTGCACTACCATCTGGATTGGGCGAAGGAGCAAGTGGTCGCTCGGCACGGTTGGACGGCGCGGGATAGCGCATTCTGGAACGCGTTCGGTCTCGACCAGCTCTTCCACGCGCTGACCTATTTGGTCATGGCTTTTGGAATTTATTGGTACACCACGACCGTCTAGGGGCCCGTACATTCTTGCTCTCGTTTGCTGCGATGCTGCTATATCTGTGGAAACAAGTGAAAGCCTACGGAGGACCACGTGAAGACCGGCACGAGCGAACGCCCTGACTTGCCAATTGCGGTCGTTATCGGCGGCGGCGGAATGGGCATGTCGACAGCGCGCCGACTCGGACAACATTGTCGTGTGATCCTCGCAAGCTTGAGCGCGGATAAGAACCCTGCGCGCGAAGCCGCGCTGAAGGAAGACGGCATCGATGCCATCGCCGTGCAGTGCGATATGACGGATCCTGACTCGGTTGATCGCCTTGCAAAAACGGTGGCGGAGCGTGGTCCGCTGCGCACCGTCGCCCATGTCGCCGCGTTTTCACCCTCGATGGGCGATTGGCGCACGCTGCTACGCGTCAATCTGGTCGGCCCAGCGCTGATTGAGCGCGCGATGTTGAAGCTTGCGGTTCAAGGCACATCTGCAATTTTCGTATCCTCGCTCGCAGGGCATTCGGTGCCTCCGACGCCGGAGCAGCTGGCGGTGCTTGATGACCCACTGGCGCCGGATTTCATCGAAAAGCTCGAAGCCGTCGTTCCTCAACACACGTCGGGCGCAGCCTATTCGTTGACCAAAAATGCGCTCAACCGCATGTGCCGCCGCCGCGCGCCGGCGTGGGGAAAGCGCGGCGGGCGAATTGTGTCGATGTCGCCGGGCATGATCGCAACACCAATGGGCGCGCTCGAATTCCAGGGGCCGAACCGTGAGGTGAAGCTCAACATATTGCGCCGCACGCCGCTCGGTCGTGAAGGCACGATGATTGAAACCGCTGACGCAATCGAATTTCTTGCATCCGATCGCGCGTCATTCATTACGGGAACGGATCTGCTCGTGGATGGCGGCGCTGCTGCTGCGGCAGCATTTCCAAATGAAAGCCTCGATTGAAGGAGGCGAATATGATTGATTTTGCGGGCCGTGTCGCTGTCATTACGGGCGGCGGAAGTGGGATTGGCCGGGGAACGGCGCTCGCTTTGGTGAAACGCGGCGTCAAATGTGTGCTTGCCGATCGCGACGAGCAGGGGCTCGCTGAGCCGCCGCACTAAAGAGCATCGGCGGCGACGCGATCCTTTTCCCTTGCGACGTGAGCGACGATGCAGCTTTTCCGGATTTAAAGAACGAGGCGCTTTCTGCGTTTGGCCGCGTTGACATCGTCATGAACAATGTTGGTGTGCTGTATTCGGGCTTGCCACATGAAATTCCGACGTCCGAATGGCGACGCTTGTTCGACATCAATGTCATGTCAATCGTGCGCTCGAATGAAGTCTTTCTACCGGAAATGATCGCCAAAGGCGAAGGACATATCATCAACACCGGCTCGTTCGCCGCGCTGTTTCCTTATGCTTATGATCGTCTGCCGTACATGGCCAGCAAAGGCGCCGTGATCGCGATGACGGAGGGATTGGCTCTTTATGCGCGGCCGCGCGGAATCGGCGTCACGCTGCTTTTGCCGGGCCCGGTGATGACGCAAATTGGAAAGACTGCGCGCCGCTTCGGCGGTTCGACATTACCGCCGCGCGGCCCAGGCCCGCAATTTGCGTTCAAATCCGCAGGTGAAGTCGGTGAGATGGTCGCCGATGCAATCGAGAAGAACATATTCTTCTTACCGACCGACCCCGAGATCTATCCCATCTTAAAGGCCCGCGCCGCAAATCCCGAAGGGTTTATCGCGGCGCAGGCCGAAGAGGTTGACAAATTTTACCAGACGTAACGCTTAGCGCGCCGTCGCCCCGCCATCGACGCGCACTGTCTGGCCCGTCACCCAAGCCGCGTCATCGCTGCAGAGATAGCGAACTGCGCCATATAGATCGCGGCTTGTGCCGAGACGTTTGATGGCGTTGCCCTGAACGATCGCTTCCATATTCGCGAGCGCGCCCTTGGCCCCTTCGAATGCGGTGATGCCGGGCGACACGCAATTGACGGTGATGCCGAAGGCGCCTGCTTCATGCGCCATTCCGGCAGTCATGCGTTCAACGAC
>JBEVOS010000107.1:0-5440 GCA_040507435.1 Caulobacterales bacterium
CCCGATCGCGACGACCGTGCCCTGCTTTTTGTTCTTGATCACGCCGTTCAATTCGTAGGCGACGTGGCCGCGATCGAAAATTTCGCGATCTGCGTAATCGAAGAACGCCGCGACGATGTCGTCAGCGGGCGCCTTCATCAAATCGTCCCGGTGCTCGAAAGAATAAGAACCTTCTGCGCCCGAACCGGAATCCAAAAGCCGAACTTGATAACGCGTCATCGCCGCCTCCGCAGAAAGGCGCCCTTTGCCATATTTGCGTGACAGGCCTGCGACGGAATAATTTCACTGCGGACCGGTAACCTAATCCGGCCCGCCCAACGTATAAGCATCTGGAGCACCCGATGCCGCGACGCGAAAATTACAGCCTGCCCGAACGCGAAGTGACGCCGCAGGCGGTCTATCTGCAACGCCGGGAGCTCATGATCGGCGCAGGCGCGCTCGCTCTTGCCGCCTGCGGCCCGAGCACTGAGGCGGCCGCCGCGCCGTTGCGCGCGCGCCCGAGCGCCTACTCCATCAGCGAAGAACGCACGCCGCTCGACGACGTGACCAGCTACAACAATTTCTACGAATTCGGCACCGACAAGTCGGAGCCGGCGCGCAATGCAGGTGCGCTGCGCACGCGTCCGTGGACAGTCGAAGTTTCAGGCTTGTGCGCGCGTCCGCAGACCTTCGACATTGACGCGTTGATCCGTCAGTTCCCGCTGGAAGAACGCATCTATCGCCTGCGTTGCGTTGAAGGCTGGTCGATGGTGATCCCGTGGATTGGATTTCCGCTCGCATCCCTGTTGCAGCAGGTCGAGCCCACGAGTGAAGCGCATTACGTTGCCTTTGAAACCCTGATGCGGCCAAGCGAGATGCGCGGCCAGCGCGCCCGCGTGCTGGATTGGCCTTATCGCGAAGGATTACGTCTCGACGAAGCGATGAATCCGCTGACAATTCTTTCAGTTGGGCTCTACGGTGAAACGCTACGCAATCAAAACGGCGCGCCGATCCGGCTCGTCGTGCCGTGGAAGTATGGCTTCAAGAGCATCAAATCGATCGTAAAAATCCGGCTCGTGAGCCGCCAGCCGCAAACGGCGTGGAATATGTCTGCGCCGCAAGAATATGGCTTCTATTCGAACGTAAACCCGAACGTCGATCATCCGCGCTGGAGCCAAGCGACAGAACGGCGCATCGGGGAATTCCGCCGCCGTCCAACGCTGATGTTCAACGGCTATGCGCAGCATGTCGCCGGCCTTTATCGCGGCATGGATCTGCGCAGGAATTATTGATGGCGCTATCCGTTCGCGACAAAGCGGCGCCGTGGACCGCTGCCGCGCTTTGTCTTCTACCGCTCGCCTATTTGATCTATCGCGCGTTCTCGGGCGATCTCGGCGCCAATCCGATCGAAGAAATCACGCGCGAACTCGGCGTCTGGGGTTTGCGCTTCATCATTGCTGGCCTCGCCATCACGCCCGCAGCCCGCCTTCTGCGCCAGCCGAAACTTATCCGTCTGCGCCGCCCAATTGGCTTGATGGCGTTCGCTTACGTGCTTCTGCACTTAAGTTCCTATATCGGCCTCGATCAGTTTTTCGATTGGAACGCGATCGTCAAAGACATTCTGAAACGCCCCTACATCACCTTTGGAATGCTGGCGTTCGTGCTGCTGATTCCGCTCGCTATTACCTCAACCAACGCCATGATCCGGCGCGTCGGGCCGCGCGCTTGGCGGCGCATTCATCAAGCGGTCTATCTGATCGGCGCGCTCGGCGTGCTGCACTACTTTTTGCTGGTGAAAGCAGATCACCGTCCGCCGCTCATCTATGGCGCGATCCTGGCGGCGCTTCTCGGCTATCGTATTTATGCGTGGGCCAAACCGCGCTTTGCGCGTCCGCAAACAGCGCGTTAGGCCGCCGCCGACTTTACAGCTTGCGCAACATTTTTCGCAAGCGCCTCACGCGCGCCGCGCTGATCGATCGTGATCGCCGCGCACTTCGCCAGATGATCCATGCGCTGCGCAAGCGCCGGCTTATAATTCTCTTTGCGCGGATCGCTTTCGAGCTGAGATGCAAACCCGGCGCATGCACGCATGAGCGCCTCATCCTGCGCGCTTTTCACAATCGCCATAAGCGATTTGAACGCATCCCGGCACGCAAGCGGCGAGGTGGTTTTACCGCGTAACAGTTCACCCGTCGCGCTCGCAAGCGCGGTCACCGCACGCGGAAGATCGGCCAGTGCGTCCTGCATCGACATGACCGGCGCATCAGAATCCGATTTGCGGCGCGTACGGCTCATGCCCGCCGTGACAATCCCCGCGCGGCGGCACGGGCCAACATAATTCTCCGCATCAATGAATGGACGCGGATTGGCGAGCACCTTCTTGATCGTCGAGATCAAGGTCGCGCTCGAGAGCGGCTTGCCGATAATCGCATTCGCGCCGGCATGGCGGCAATTTTCGGCAAGTTGGCGGCTAACTGCGTGAGACAACTGAAACACGGGCGCTTTGCGGTTCGCCAAATGATGCCCGCGCCGGAATTGTTTCGTCCACTCAACGCCATTCAGCGGCGGGCAGTCGAATTCCATGATGACGATGTTCGCAGGAAACAGCTCAAGCGCCTCTAGCGCCTCGGCGCTATCCTTGAAACGGCGGAGCTTCGTCACGCCGGCCGCTTTTAAAAGGTCGATTTGGATCTGCGCGTCCCACTTGTTGGGCTCAATAAGCGCTATATTCCAATCCCGGATGTCCATTCCGCCGCCCTGACGAGGTCCACGCTTCACCCTACAAAGTATGATTTAACATCACGTGTATGTGTTCCGGGCCGGAAACTACTTCCGTTCCAGCCTCGCAATGAGGCTTGAGGTATCCCAACGCCTCCCACCCAGCGCTTGAACCTCAGCATAAAACTGATCGATGCGCGCTGTTTCGGTGAGTGCAGCGCCGTTACGCGCCGCCTCGTCGAGAACGAGGCCCAAATCCTTACGCATCAAATCAACCGCAAACCCGAAATCGAACTTCCCGTTGATCATCGTGCGCCAGCGATTTTCCATTTGCCAAGATTGCGCCGCGCCCTTCGAAATCGCCGCAATCGTCTTTTCGGCGTCGAGCCCTGCTCGCGTCGCGAAATGCAGACCTTCCGCCAGCCCCTGCAACACGCCCGCGATACAGATTTGGTTGACCATCTTGGCGAGCTGCCCCGAGCCCGGCCCGCCGATATGCGTGATATTGGCGCTGTAGGCGCTCATGACCGGCGCCGCCTTGGCAAGATCATCCGCCGTCCCGCCGATCATAATCGTGAGCCGCCCCGCTTCCGCGCCCGCCTGCCCGCCAGACACCGGCGCATCGAGAAAACCGAAACCAGCCGCCTTCGCTTCTTCCGCCAATAGGCGCGCTAAATCGGCAGAAATCGTTGAGTGATCGGCAAACACAGCGCCGGCTTTCATGGCGGGCTTCGCCGCCTCAAAGACACTGCGCACATCTATATCCGCGCTCACGCACGACAATACGACATCAGCGCCCGCCACGGCCTGCGCAATGTTTTCAAAGGCTGCGCCGCCATTGGCGCGCGTCCACGCTTCAGCCTTACTGGACGTTCTGTTGAATACACGTGTCTTGTGGCCAGCCTTGGCCACGTGTCCTGCCATGGGCGCGCCCATAACGCCCAACCCTAAAAAAGCAACGCTCGCCATGGCCGTCTTGGTCACCCGATCTTAACGACGCCGCTCCACAAGAAGAGCGAGCCGGAGCAGAAACGCTTAACAGAAATGTCCCAGCCGAACGCACGCCCCATCATCATCAAGAAGATAAAGAAGGGCGGCCATGGCGGCCACCATGGCGGCGCGTGGAAAGTCGCCTACGCCGACTTCGTGACCGCGATGATGGCGTTCTTCCTGCTCATGTGGCTGATCAACACGACAAGCCCTGATCAACGGCGCGGCATCGCGGAATTCTTCGCACCGGCGAGCGTCTCGCGCGTATCAAGCGGCGCAGGCGGACTGCTCGCAGGCACCAGCTTCGCAGATAGCGGCGTTCGCAATGGCTTTTCCGCGCCAGTCGCAGCGGCAAGCAACCCCGAATTCAGCTCGAACGACACCGCCAATGACGGCGACGAGAGCCAATCACAATCAAGCCAAGTAAGCCCGACAGAGGACAGCCTTTCGCGCGCGCGTTCTATCCGCGAAGACGCGCAATTTGCACGCGCCTCCGAAGCAATTCGGCAGGCCATGGCCGATATGCCGGACGTCGGCGAGCTTTCACGGAACGTGATCGTTGAACAAACGCCGGAAGGCCTCAAGATTCAGATCGTGGATCAGGAGGGTCGCTCCATGTTCAACGCAGGCGCGGCCGAACCGAACGAGCGCGCACAGCGCCTTCTCTCCACGATCTCGCGCACGATCGCACAACTGCCCAACCGTTTGACGATCAGCGGCCACACCGACGGCAACGCGCCGGGGCGCGGTTACGCCTCCAATTGGGAATTGTCCTCCGCGCGCGCCAACGCCGCCCGGCGCATCCTTCAGGCCAATGGCGTACCCGCAGACCACATCTACCAAATTTCCGGACGTGCCGATTCCGAGCCGCTCTTTCCTGATGATCCAACCCTGCCCGGCAACCGCCGGATCGCGATCACCTTGCTGCGGGAAGCGCCGCCGCTGCCCGCAAATACCGGTCTGTGAGGATCGAGCCTTGACGAAATCCCGCCGCCGCAGGAACCATCGGGCATGACAGCGCCAATCCTGCGCCCTCTTTCACAACGCAATATTCGCTTCTACCTCACCGCGCCTGCGCCTTGCCCGTACCTCGAAGGCAAAAAGGAGCGAAAGGTTTTCGCCAGCCTAGAAACCCTAGATGCGCCGCAACTGAACGATGCGCTGACCCATGCGGGTTTCCGGCGCTCGCAAAACATCGCCTACCGCCCAGCCTGCGATCTCTGCGACGCGTGCGTCTCGGCGCGCGTGGTGGCGGAGCGGTTTGACTTCAAGCGCCGCTGGCGCCGCATCCTTTCGCGCAACGCCGACCTTTCGCGCGCGCTGAAGCCCGCCGAAGCGACGCAAGAGCAATTCCTTTTGCTCAAACGTTATCTAGAGAGCCGTCACGCCGAAGGCGGCATGAGCGATATGGATGGCCGCGACTACGTCGCCATGGTGGAGGAATCCCTCGTTCGCTCACATATCGTCGAATACCGCTACACAAGCGGGCCAGCGCGTGGCGCGCTTGCCGCTGCAGCGCTCGTTGATGTTTTGAAGGACGGGCTCAGCCTCGTTTACTCATTTTACGATCCAGCCGCCGAGAAGCGCAGTCTCGGCGCATACGTGATCCTTGATCATATCGCGCAAGCACGCGCCGCCGGATTCGAACACGTCTATCTCGGCTATTGGATCGCGGGCAGCGACAAGATGGCTTACAAAGCGCAGTTCCAGCCGCTTGAACTCCTGCAGCGCGGCGAGTGGCGCGCTTACGATG
>JBEVOS010000121.1:0-8907 GCA_040507435.1 Caulobacterales bacterium
ATACGCCTATTCTAGTATTGGCGACCGAGTGTGAAGCGCTCGACAATTATCCGGTGCGCCAGCCAGACACTGATACGTTCCGGTTTTGGGAAATTGCCGGCGCCACGCACGCTGACATCGCACAGACCAAAGATATGAACGCCATCATGGCTCGCGACGGCGTTACAAGTCCATTGCCGCCTGTGCCTTATCCAAATGTCGTCGAGTATGACTATGTGAAGGATGCTGGCTTGCGTTGGCTAGTGCGCTGGGCGCGGGAAAAAACTCCGCCGCCGCGCTTTCCGCTTATCGACATCAACAAAACGTCAAGCGGAACCGGCAAGTTCGTACGCGACGCAGAAGGCAACGCCACCGGTGGCCTCCGGCTGCCGGAATTGGCCGCCGCGACCGGTGTTCACAAAGGCAAAAACAAACTCAACCCCTATCAAGCGCTATCGGGCGAAAGCATTCTGTTCTCGCTAGCCGACATGGAGCGTGTTCACGGGACACGCGAAAACTTCTTGGCGATGTGGGATAAAACCGTGGACGCGCTGCTCGCAGCTGAATTGGCGCTTCCCGAAGAAGCGCAAGCCATTCGCGCGCGCGGCAGGCGCGCTTGGCCTTAAAATTCGCTGTGCCGATATGTGCGCGGCGACATGTTTGGGCGGCCCTCCCCACGGCCGAACGCATTCAAATTCATGATGCTCAACTAGCCACGCAGCCGCGCCGTTCAAGCTCAAGCTTCGGGCTGCGATCCATTACGCGAAACGGCATCTGCGCGCGCCGATCGTCGCGCTTATTAGGATGCGGGAAGCGATAGTGCGCGAACGCTCGGGAATGTTGGCCAAACCTATTCCCACTCTATCGTGCCGGGCGGTTTGCTGGTTACGTCATAGACGACGCGATTGACGCCCTTCACTTCATTGATGATGCGCGTCGCGGCGCGGCCGAGGAAGTCCATCGAGTATGGGAAGAAGTCCGCCGTCATGCCATCCGTGCTGGTAACGGCGCGCAGCGCGCAGACGTGATCATAGGTGCGGCCATCGCCCATCACGCCAACGGTGCGCACAGGCAGCAACACCGCGAACGCTTGCCAGATTTGATCGTACAAACCGGCCTTGCGGATTTCATCGAGATAGACCGCATCGGCTTGGCGGAGAATGTCGAGCTTCTCGCGCGAGATCGCGCCCGGCACGCGGATCGCAAGCCCTGGTCCCGGAAACGGATGACGACCCACGAAAACATCCGGCAATCCGAGTTCGCGTCCAAGCGCGCGCACTTCATCCTTGAATAATTCGCGCAGCGGCTCGACGAGTTTCATATTCATGCGCTCAGGCAGGCCGCCGACATTGTGGTGCGACTTGATCGTGACGCTCGGCCCGCCAATAGCGCTGACGCTTTCGATCACATCAGGATAGAGCGTGCCTTGCGCGAGAAAGTCCGCGCCCCCGATGGATTTCGCTTTTTCCTCGAACACATCAATGAACAGCTTGCCGATAGTTTTGCGCTTCACTTCCGGATCATCGACGCCTTCAAGCGCGCTTAAGAAACGATCGCTTTCATCGGCATGAATGAGCGGAATGTTGTAATGATCGCGGAACAGCGAAACCACCTGCTCGGATTCACCCAACCGCATCAGCCCGTGATCGACATACACGCAATGCAATTGATCGCCGATCGCTTCGTGGATCAGCACGGCCGCGACGCTTGAATCGACGCCGCCCGACAAACCGCAAATCACTTTGCCAGAACCGACCTGCGCGCGAATGCGTGCGATCGCTTCTTCGCGGAAGGACGCCATCGTCCAATCGCCGCGGCACCCCGCGATGTCGTGCGTGAAGTTACGCAGAAGCTTTGCGCCGTCGGGCGTGTGCACGACTTCGGGATGGAACATCGTTGTGTAGAAGCGGCGTTTTTCATCGACAGCGATGGCGAAGGGCGCATTCTCACTCGTCGCGATCACTTCAAAGCCCGGCGCCAGTTCTGTGACACGGTCGCCGTGGCTCATCCACACCGGATAGCTTTGGCCTGTCTCCCACACGCCGGCGAACAACGGGCTTTGTTTCTTGATGAGCACGTCGGCGCGTCCAAATTCACGCGCATGGCCGCCCTCTACCTTGCCGCCGAGTTGCACAGTCAGCGTTTGCTGGCCGTAGCAGATGGCGAGGATCGGCACGCCGAGATCAAACGCGGCTTGCGGGGCGCGCGGGCTTTCGCCTTCGGTGACGCTGGCGGGGCCGCCCGAGAAGATGACGGCTTTCGGATTAAAACCCGCCGCGAGCACCTCGCCTGCCTTGTTGTAAGGATGGATTTCGCAATAGACGCCGCTCTCGCGGACCCGGCGGGCGATGAGCTGCGTCACCTGCGAGCCGAAGTCGATGATCAGGACGCGGTCGTGGGAGAATTTACCGCCCTCGCCGGCCTGATTTGAACCCTCACTTTTGGGGGCGGAAGCGGCGGTTTTCGCGTTTTGCTGGGCCATATCGCGAAATGGACTGCGTTGTGCGGCGCGTCAATTGCGGGCCCGCGCCGCGCCGCTTTCCCCTACGTTGACTCTCATCCCCAATGGTTAATATGCGTTAACGGGCGATCTCGGGAGGGGTAAATGGCGGCGATTGAGGACGACACTGAAGCGGCGGCGAGGCCGCTCAAAATACCACCGCTCGACTTTATCGCGTGCGCAGTCGGGGTAACCGGTCTTATTGCGCTTACTATCGTCACGATACGCTGGCCTCAATACTTGAGCCCATCTCAAAGCATCGGCGCGTTCATCATCTCGTGTGTAATTCCGTTCGCTGCGTCGTGGCGAGAAGCCGTGCGGGATGGGCGACTTCCAGCGATGCCCAACGGCACCCCAAAGCACGACCATATAACTGGCACCGGGTTTATTACTTTAGCTTTTGTAATCGGCGTGATTGTCGGACTCGCAAGCTGGGCAGCGACAAGCACCGACGCCAATCGCACTATCACACAGGAATGGGGAATTGGAGTTGTGTTCGGTTTGGCGATCGCATTCGTCATCGCCGCGCTCGCGCCGTACACAGAATACCTCAAAACCAATCGACAGGCCGATGCCCAGAACGGCTTCTGGACGTTTGCCGGACGATTGTTTCTTCGTCCTTTCGGGCTGGTCCTTAGCTTTTTCGATAGCATTCTTGTCTTCGCCGTTGCCGGGTCAGCAGGCGCCAGTCAAGCACATTTGATTGCTCGCTACTTTTTCTTATTCGGCGTCCTCATTCCTTGCGGAATGATTGGCTATTTCCTACCGGCGCCGTGGGGCTTGGTTCCTGTCGTCTGGGGTTTCGTCGTCGCCATTTCTATATCTCGCCGATGGTCTTGGGTGGAGGATGATCGCGACCTCTACATGCTCAATCGTCGTTACACCGGCTCACATTTGCGGATCGGTTTTGGGCAAGATTTGCGCGACGAAGCGCTACTCAGCTTTATGTCCATGTTTTTTCTGGTGCCGCTCGCACTTCGCCAAGCTTTCGGGTGGAGCCAATCAGCTGGCGTAGAACTATTTTCGGTGACCGGCGTAGGCATTCCAAGCCTGCTTGACTGGATTGGTTTCTATGGAACCGAGCTCGCGAAAGCTGTTCCATTTGTCGATTGGGCAGAAATCTACCATGTCGAAGGACAGGCGCGGATTCACGCTGACACTGCCTTCGGCCGACATCTGATATTTGCAACGCGCGTCCTTGTCGACCTCGTTTTCCTCGCGGCACTTCTTCAGGCACTTTCGATTTCTGCGCGCAATTCCAAGCAAATGGATTTGTTTCTCGCCGGAACGATGGACCGCCTAGACCCTTTTCTTGAACCTCGGGAGTTTAGAAAATTGCTGCGAAAGCCTGCGGGAGGCCAATGGGAAATCCATCCTGACCGTATGGCCGCATTTCCCAAATACGATCCTCTTCGATTAGCAGAATTGTCCGATGCTCAGCACTATCCAATTTCCATCGCCGCGAAAGCTTTGCGCCGTCGCGATGGCTCAGATGATTCCGTGAAGTTTCATGAGCAGCTTATTGAGCGGGCCTTTCAGAAGAAAAAGAATCCCGATGCCATAGAAGAGGTCCTTACGGCAATCCGGATGACAAATGTGCCAATCGAGATTGAAGACTTTGATCGGATTCGGATTGAGCTAAACGGGCGGCGTGCGATGAACTCGTTGCGCGAAACCATAATGAAAATGATCGCTGCGGCCGCCGATACGCCAGAGCGCTGGGCCGCGCTAAAATCCGCGCTTACCGGCGAAACTGAACACGACCATGGTCGAGGCCCGGAATATGTTCGTGATCATATCGCGCCTGTTCGCCGAACCGCGTTGAATGCGGTCAAGGATGCCGCACTGGCCGGCTCCGATGCCGCCGTTTCAGTCATCCGCTCAGTTCACGAGACAGACCCATCAGGACAGATAAAAAGGGAAGCTGGCGAAATCCTTATTCAGTTGGCTAAGGCGTAGGCACGACCCATCGCACCCAACGGCGCGCCAATCCTCCCTGCAACCAACGCCGCCAGCACTTGCGGCGCTGGCCAGATACGCGAGACTGGTCCAGCGACGCGGTCGCGGAACCACGGCGTGATGCGTCCATCGCCTTGATAGAAGGGCGTGAACAAAAACGACGCGCTTTGATAAAGCCACACATGCAACCGGCGCATGCGCGCATATTCGTCGAGCGCGACGTTTAGATCATCTTGCCGCTCCAAAGCGCGCGCCAGCGCAAGCGCGTCGAGCATCGCCATGTTCGCGCCCTGGCCGAGTTGCGGGCTCGTGCAATGATACGAATCCCCGACATGCGCGAGGCCAACATCAATCGGGTTCGCGAGCGTGCGGTGCGCATAACGTGCGAACACCAGATCGTCATGCGATGTAATTTGTTCGAGCAGCGGCGCGGTTTGCGGCCAGAGCGCGTACGCCTCCTCTTTCCACGCGTCGATCGGCGCAGCGCGCCACGCCTCGTAGCGATCCGCGCGCAACGACCAGAAATAGGCCGCGAGTTTTGCGCCGCCTTCTTTCATTGCGCCAATCGGCAATACGCCCGTCATTTTGCGCGCGGCATCGTAACGCTGTTCGAGCGCGTCGCCGGCGAAACCGTCACGCCATGCGACATTCGCCCAGAGCGCGCCATAAACCAGCTCGACGCCGCGCCTTGACAGATCGGAGCGTACGCCGAGCGCGTCGATCACCAGATCGAATGGCGCTGTGCGCGCGCCATCCGCGAACACGATTTCACGCCAATCACCGCTGCTGCATTCGGTTCGTGCGAGGGTGCGGCCAGATTCAATGGCCACGCCTGCGTCGCCTGCGGCGTCAAACAAGGCATCGAACAAGGCGGCGCGATGCACCGCGACGCCATGGGCGGCGCCGCCGAGCGCGGCGTAGCGCACGTCGAGCACGACAGCGCCATTCGATTTTCCGTAAAGCCGATCGATGCGGGCGCCGAGCGCCGCGATGCGCGTCTCAACGCCGAGTTCGCGCAGCACAGCAAGGCCGACCGGTTGGAGGATGAGGCCAGAGCCAACGGGCGATGGCGCCTCTAACTTATCGAAAATCGTGACGCGATGGCCGGCGCGGGCGAGCAGCGCGCCGCTTGCCAGCCCCGCCACGCCGCATCCTGCAATGCCGATATCCAACACGCGCGCCATGTGCGCATGTCAGGCGGTTCGCGTCAGCGCCGCAACGAAAAAACCGTCGCACCCGGTCAGGCGCGGCGTGAACTGAACGGCATCGCCGCGCTTGTAGGCGGAGTCCGCAAGCACGCTTTCGATGCGCAGCGGCGCGGGCGTGAAACCAGTATGCGTTGCGAGAAACGCCGCGATTGCGTCCTCGTTCTCTTCCGGCAACACAGAGCACGTTACGTACACGATGCGTCCGCCTGGCTTTGCGAGTTTTGCAGCAAGCGCCAACGCTTCTTGCTGTTCAGTGCGGCGCGTTTCGAGCGCTGCCGGGCGCAGGCGCCATTTGGAGTCAGGATTGCGCCGCCATGTGCCCGTGCCCGAGCAAGGCGCATCGACGAGCACCAAATCCATTTGGCCGTGCAGATCTTTCATCACGTCATGCGTGCGTGCGGGCGCGCGGATTTGCACATTGCGCGCATGGGCGCGGTCGAGCCGTTCTTTCAGCGGCGCGAGGCGGCGGCCATCAATGTCATACGCGTAGATCTGCCCTTTGTTTTGCATGAGGGCGGCAAGCGCGAGCGTTTTGCCGCCGCCGCCCGCGCAAATATCCGCGACCTGCATGCCGGGTTCGGCGCTTGCGAGGCGCGCGGCAAGCTGGCTGCCTTCGTCCTGCACTTCGTACCAGCCCTTCGCGAAGGCTTGCTCCTTATCCCACGGAAAGGCGCGGCCCGGCTGCCACGCCAAGCGCACGCCATCAGGTGCAAACGGCGCTTCGAGCGGCGGGTTTTGCAGGAACGGGCTTTCGTTTAGCGCCTCGATCACTTTTTCGCGTGTCGTGCGCAGCGTGTTGGCCCGCAGATCGAGCGGCGCGGGCGCTGCAAGCGCTGCGCCTTCGTCTGCACGCGCATCGCCGAACGCACGCGCGAAACTCTCTTCCAGCCATTCCGGATAATCGCCCGCGATATGCGACGGCGCGCCGTTCAGCGTTGCGCTTTCAAGCGCGCGCATTTCGTTTTCGCTCGGCGCAGGCGGCGCATGGGGATCACCTTCGCACAATGCCGCGAGGTCTTCCGCGCTCTGCCCAAAGCCCCAACGCTGCGCGCCGAAAACCCAAGCGCGCGGGCTATCTTCGCCGAAGCGATATGCGGACGATTGCTTCCACCGCAATGCACCGAATACGAGATCGCCGATCGCGGTGCGATCCTTCGAGCCTGCAAAGCGATGTGTTTGCATCCACTCCTTCACTGCGTCAGCAGCGGGACGTTTTCGCGTTTCAAGATCGGCTAAAATCTCGATCGCGGCCGCCATTCTGGCGCCGTTGCGCATAATTAGCCGCCTAACGGATAGTTCGGCGCTTCGCGCGTGATCATCACATCATGGACGTGGCTTTCGCGCAGGCCCGCCGCCGAGATTTTCACGAAGCGTGCTTTCTCGCGGAAGTCCTTCAGCGTTTTCGCGCCCGCATAGCCCATGCTGGCGCGGAGGCCGCCGACCAATTGGTGCAGAATATTCGCCACCGGCCCCTTGAATGGCACGCGCCCCTCGATGCCTTCCGGCACAAACTTCATCTGATCGGTCACTTCTTTCTGGAAATAGCGATCGGCCGAACCGCGCGCCATCGCGCCAAGCGAGCCCATGCCGCGATAGCTTTTGTACGATCGGCCTTGGTAGAGGATCACTTCACCAGGGGCTTCTTCGCTGCCAGCGAGTAGCGAGCCGATCATCGCCACCTCTGCGCCTGCCGCCAAAGCCTTCGCAAGATCGCCGGAATATTTAATGCCGCCGTCCGCGATGACGGGCACGTCTGCTTTCAGCGCGGCCTCCACAGCATCCATAATCGCGGTGAGCTGCGGCACGCCGACGCCCGCGACGACACGCGTGGTGCAGATCGAGCCTGGACCAATGCCCACCTTTACTGCATCCGCACCTGCATCGATCAATGCCTTGGCGCCATCGCGCGTCGCGATATTGCCGGCGACGACTTGCACACGGTTCGAGTAGCGCTTCACGCGCTCGACGGCCTGCAGCACGCCCTTTGAATGGCCATGTGCGGTATCGATCACGACGACATCGGCGCCTGCGTCGATCAGTGCGAGCGTGCGTTCGTAACCGGCATCGCCGATCGTGCTTGCCGCGCCGACGCGCAAACGCCCCTGTTCATCCTTTGCCGCGTTTGGGAAGTCCTGCGCCTTTTCGAAATCCTTCACGGTGACGAGGCCGACGCAATTGTAATTATCGTCCACCACGATCAAGCGCTCGATGCGATGCTTGTGCAGGAGCTTGCGCGCCTCATCTTCGCGCACGCCTTCCCGCACGGTGATGAGCTTTGACGTCATCAAATCCGCGACACGCTCGTTCGATTCAGCAAAGCGCATGTCGCGGTTGGTGAGGATGCCGAGCAATTTCTTCGAGCCTGGCTCCACCACCGGAAAGCCGCTCACCTTGATGCGATTTTTGAGATCGAGCACATCGCCGATGGTTTGATTGGCTGTGATCGTCACAGGATCGATCACCATGCCGCTTTCGAATTTTTTGACCGCTCTTACCGCGGCGGCCTGTTCTTCCACCTCGAGATTGCGGTGAACGATCCCGAGGCCGCCGGCTTGCGCGATCGCGATCGCGAGCGGCGCTTCGGTGACCGTATCCATCGCGGCCGAAACGAGCGGAATATTGAGGCTGATCGAGCGAGTGAGCCGCGTGCGCGTGTCAGCGTCGGCGGGCAAAACCTCAGACGCGCCAGGCTCGAGGAGCACGTCGTCAAAGGTCAGGGCTTCACGGATTTCCATTGACGGGTCGTAGAGATTCGATGGCCGGATGGCAAGGGAAAGCTCCAGAGAGCTTATTTACGTCCCGTCGCCACAAGATAGATTTCCACACTTTCGGCCCGGCTCGCCTTCGGTTTGGCGTGGCGTACTTTTTCGAAACCTTGTTTCAGCCGATTCAAAACCTCTGCGTCGAGACCGCCCTGAAACGCCTTCGTCACGAAGGCGCCGCCGGGGGCGAGATGTGCAAGTGCAAAATCGGTGGCGGCTTCCGCGAGTACGCCGGTGCGGATTTGATCGGTGCGGGCATGGCCGGTGGTGTTCGCGGCCATATCGGCGATCACAAGATCGGGCGCGCGGCCAAGCGCTTCGACAACCCATTGCGAAACTTCAGGCTCGGTAATGTCGCCTTGAAAAATCGTCGCGCCCGGCATCGGTTCGATGGGCAAGAGATCAACGCCAACGACAATTCCAGCGCCGCGCTTCAACGCTACCTGCATCCAGCCGCCGGGCGCCGCGCCTAAATCTGCAATGCGTGCGCCCTGGGTGA